>JANMKO010000203.1:0-5681 GCA_031372085.1 Betaproteobacteria bacterium | reverse complement strand
CAGCCAAGGCAACAAGTTAAGCCTGATGACCATAGCGAGGTGGTCCCACTCCTTCCCATCCCGAACAGGACAGTGAAACGCCTCTGCGCCAATGATAGTGCGGGTTCCCGTGTGAAAGTAGGACATCGTCAGGCTAGTATTGTAAAATCCCCCTTCCGCTTCTGCGGTTGGGGGTTTTTTTATGGCCGCTGTTTTCGTTGGCCGTGCCGTCTGACCGATATGCCGCCTTTGCCTATTTCGGCAAATGGGACCGAAGATTTCGGCAGCGTGATCGGTTGCGGGGTGGTGATGGTGTTCGTGACCAGGGGTGGGTTGCGTCGAATGGATCGTAGAAACTGGGTTGAATTGACATGGGTCGGCGACCTATTCGACAGCGTTGATCGGATAGTGATGCCGACCGCAGCAGAGGGCGTTGTCGCTTTTGTCTTGCGTGTTTCAACTCGGCTAGTGGGGCACAGGGGCGCTTATTGCCAGCCGACGGCCTGTTGGTGGGGGCGTGGGCAATCCTCAGGGTTGTCCATTCGGCCAGCCACCGGTGATCATGCGGGCGCGCTCAGTCGGCGAGCGCGCGCCCAGCGTCCATCACGTGCCAACGTGCCGGGCCACCAAGCGGGGCCAAGCCCCAATCAGTCAGTAACACCACCTCGATTGGGCTCGACCAGTTACAAAGCGCGGATGTTCAGCCGGTTCGGGCAGGATCAATCCAGCGCTGGCGGAAAAGAGAGATGGCTGGACCTGCGGGCCCAAGGTGCGGCCTGAAAAGGAAATAGCGAATCCATCGCCGCGCGCGCCACAATTTCGACCAAAAACCGGGCAGCAACGACCACCCACGGAACGATTTCAAAGCACCCCGAACATAAAATTGCCTCCCGCAACGTCCCCAGGCGCGAGGTGCGCATTGTTCAGTGCTTGTTCAGCTCAAACGATGAAACTCAAATTCACCAAGATGCAGGGCGCGGGCAATGATTTTGTGGTGCTCGATGCCACCCGTGCGCCCCTCGATCTGACGCCAGACCAACTGCGCCACCTGGGTGATCGCCGGTTTGGCGTGGGTGCCGACCAGATTCTGCAAATCGAGCCGGCCCGCAGCGCGGGGGTTGATTTCAGGTATCGGATCTACAACAACAGCGGTGACGAGGTTGAGCACTGCGGCAACGGCGCCCGCTGCGTCATGCGCTTTGCCCACGAGCATGGCCTGACCACCCAGCGCAGCTTGCGGGTGGAGACAGTGAACAACCTGCTGGTGCTGCATTTGCAGGCCGATGGCCGCGTCACGGTGGACATGGGCCGGCCGGTGTTTGATATGGCACGCCTGCCGTTTGATGCCAGCGACTTGACGCCGCGCAACGAAGGCGGCTTTGCGCTGTGGCCGCTGGACGTGGGCCTGGGCATCGATGCGGGCCGGCGGGTGGACGTGGCGCTGCTGTCGATGGGCAACCCGCATGCCGTGCTGCGGGTGGCCGATGTGCGTGAGGCGCCGGTGGCCGATCTCGGGCCCCAGGTCGAGCGGCACTGGCGCTTTGCGCGCAAGGTCAACGCCGGCTTCATGCAGGTGGTGTCGCGCCAGCAGATTGCCTTGCGGGTTTTTGAGCGCGACGCCGGTGAAACCCTGGCCTGCGGTACCGGCGCCTGCGCGGCGGAGGGGGCCGGCTTCCGGCTGGGCTGGCTGGTCCGCAAGGTGGATGTGCACGCCCGGGGTGGTGTGCTCACCGTCGAGTGGGCCGATGACGAGGGCCCGGTGCTGCTGACCGGGCCGGCGCAAACCGTGTTTGAGGGAGAGATTGAGTTATGAAAACTGCGCCAGCCAAACCTCTGCGGGTCCGTCCCCCGGGCCGCCCCGACAACGGCCCGACCCTGCCGGCGGGTGGCTCGTCGTACCCGGCAAGCGGGGTGCGCCAGTGACTATCCAGGGCGCCATCACCGAGACCGACATCGCCAATTTTTTGGCCAACACGCCGGGCTTTTTTGAGCGCCATGCCGATCTGCTGGCCAGCATCCAGCTCACCAGCCCGCACGGCCAGCGGGCGGTGTCATTGCAGCAGCGGCAAATGGAAATGCTGCGCGACAAGATCAAGGCGCTGGAGCAGCAGATCATGGAGATGGTGCGCCACGGCCGTGAAAACGTGGCCATCGCCGACCGGCTGCACCGCTTCACCCGTGCCCTGCTGCTGGCGCCCACGCCGGGCGGCTTGCCTGTCACCTTGGTCAATGCACTGAAGCAGGCGTTTTTGATCCCGCAGGCCGCCCTGCGGCTGTGGGGCGCCGATGACGTGTTTGACGGCCTGCCGTTCACAGCAGCCGTCAGTGAAGACGCCAAAACCTTCACCCACGGCCTGGCCGTGCCGTACTGCGGCCTGAACGGTGGCTTTGAGGCGGTGGATTGGCTGGACGACGCCGGCACCGTGATGTCGATCGCGCTGATCCCGCTGCGCGCCGCTGTGGCGGGCAGCACCGGCAGCCCGGGCGCTGCCATCGGCCTGTTGGTGCTGGGCTCACCCGACCCCACCCGCTTCAGCGCCGAGATGGGCACCGAGTTTTTGGTCCGCATCGGCGAGGTGGCCAGCGCCGGGCTCAGCCGGCTGCTGCCGGCCGGCCCCGCCCCATCCGCTTGAGCCCGGTGATGCCAGCGCCGCCGCTGGCCGACGGCATCGCCCGCTTTTTGCAACACCTGCGGGTAGAGCGCCGGCTGGCGCCGAGAACGCTGGCGCTGTACACCCAGGCGCTGGGTTGCCTGCAGCAATTCGCGGCCGATGACGCGGTGGATTTGCCGCAGGCGCAAATCCACCATCTGCGCGGCTGGATGGTGCGGCTGCGTGAGCGCGGCCTGGGCGCACGCAGCATCGCCATCGCGCTGGCGGCCTGGCGGGGGCTGTACCGCCACTGGGGCCGTGAGCAGGGGGTGGCGCACAACCCGGTGATCGGCGTGCGCCCGCCCAAAGCGGCCAAGCCGTTGCCCAAGGCGCTGAACGTCGATCAGGCGGTGGCGCTGGCCCAGCAAATGCCGGCCACCGACAAACCCACGCTGCGCGCCCGCGACCACTGCATCGTTGAGCTGCTGTACGGCTGCGGCCTGCGGGTGGGTGAATTGGTGGGGCTGGATTGGCTGGCCTCGCCGTTGGCGGCGGGCTGGATCGACGTGCCCGACGCCACCGCCCACGTGCTGGGCAAGGGCCAAAAGCGCCGCAGCGTGCCGGTGGGCGGCCCGGCGCTGGCCGCGCTGGCGGCCTGGTGCGCGCAGCGCGGTGCCGTCGCCCGGCCCGATGAGCCGGCGCTGCTGGTCAGCCAGCGGGGCACCCGCCTGAGCGCCAGCCAGGTGCGGCAGCGCCTGCAATCGCTGGCCCGCGATGCCGGGCTGGCCACGGGCGTGCATCCGCACATGCTGAGGCACAGTTTTGCGTCGCACCTGTTGCAGTCCAGCGGTGATTTGCGGGCGGTGCAAGAGCTGCTGGGCCATGCCAGCATCACCACCACGCAGGTCTACACCAAGCTGGATTTTCAACATCTGGCCAAGGTGTACGACGCAGCACATCCACGCGCCCGGCGCAAGTAAGCGCCGCCGCGCGCCGCTGGCCACCCGGCCGCCGCGACAATCCCGGCGATGAAAACCATCCGATTGCGCGACGGCAAAGAGCGCTCGCTACTGCGCCGCCACCCCTGGGTGTTTGACGGCAGCATCGCCCGGGGCGCTGCCGATGCCGGCGAGACCGTGCGGGTCGAATCGCATGCCGGGCAGTTTCTGGCCTGGGGGGCTTTCAGCCCGCAATCGATGTTTCGGGTGCGGGCCTGGAGCTTCGATGAAGCCGAGCGCATCGACGCGGCGTTTTTCCACACCCGGCTGCAGCGCGCAGTGGCGCTGCGCGCCCGGCTGGGCATCCACAGCGACGGCCAGCGCCTGGTGCACGCTGAGGCCGACGGCCTGCCCGGCCTGATCGTGGACCGCTACGGCGACGTGCTGAGCGCGCAATTCTTGTCGGCCGGCGCCGAGCGCTGGCGCGACGTGATCGCCGACGCGCTGTGCCACGTCACCGGCATCGGCCGGCTTTACGAGCGCTCAGACGCCAGCGTGCGCACGCTGGAGGGCCTGTCGCCGCGCACCGGCTGGCTGCGCGGGCAGGGCGATACCGACCTGACCATCACCGAGCACGGCTGGACGCTGGGTGTGGATGTGGCGCACGGCCACAAGACCGGTTATTACCTCGACCAGCGTGAAAACCGCCGTCGCTTTGCCGAGTGGGTGCGCCAGCTGGGCTGCCGCAACGTGTTGAACTGCTTTTGCTACACCGGCGGCTTCAGCGTCGCCGCGCTGGCCGGTGGCGCCGAGCAGGTGGTGAGCGTGGATTCATCCGGCCCGGCGCTGGCGCTGGCCCGCCACAACCTGCAGCGCAACGGGTTTGACGCACTGCTGGCCAGTGGCGCCTGTGAATTTGCCGACGCCGATGTCAACGCCTGGCTGCGCCAGGCGCTGCAAGCCGGCCGCCGCTTTGACGCCATCGTGCTCGACCCACCCAAGTTTGCCCCCACGGCGGCGCATGCCGAGCGCGCGGCGCGGGCCTACAAAGACATCAACCGCCTGGCGCTGCTGCTGCTGGCGCCGGGCGGCCTGCTGCTGACGTTCAGCTGCTCGGGCGGCATCAGCGCCGACTTGTTCCACAAGATCGTGGCGGGTGCCGGCCTGGACGCCGGTGTCAACGCCGCCATCCTGGCCCGGCTGGAGGGGGCTTGTGACCACCCGACGACGGTGGAGTTTCCCGAAGGAGAATATTTGAAGGGGCTGGCGCTGCTGAGGCAATGAGATTGCGGGTGCAGGCGCGCCCGGCCACCCCGATTTACAACTGGGCCAGTTTGTGCAGCGCACCTGACAAGCGCTCCGCACCCGCTACCGGGTTGTTTTCAAACACCATCATGTAGTGAAAACCAGCGCCCGCCTTGGCCTGCCACAGCTTGCCAACCGCCAACTGCCAGTCGCCCCCGTCGCTTCAAGGCTTGCGAATGGTGAATGAGCCCGCACAGGTGGATGCCACCCGCCCGTGGCTGGCGCACCTGCGCCCCGCGCTGGACGGCGCGCTGGCCGCCTGGCAGGCCGGATCGCCAGTGGCGCTGGCGTTGTCGATTGCCCAATCCGGGTCCGCCCGGCCTGCGAGGCCCGCCGACGCCGCTGCCCTGCCGCGCTTCGTGCCGCAATCCGCCTTGCCGGAAGGCGAGGCTTACGAAGCCTTCATCTACCGCAGCGCCAGCGTGCCCACGCGCTGCAACCTGCATGATTTTTTCAACGGCCTGGTCTGGATCGCCCAGCCGGCGCTCAAGCACCGGCTGAATGCCTTGCAGGCGGCGGAGATCAACCGGGCCGGGGTGGGCCAGCAGCGCGGCCCGTTGCGCGATGCACTGACCTTGTTTGATGAAAACGGCGCGCTGCTGGCTGCGCCCGCCGTGCTGCGGTTGGCGCTGCAAGCCCGCGATTGGCATGCGCTGTTCGTCACCCACCGCGCCCGCTGGGCCGAGGCCCGGCTGATGATCGTCGGCCATGCGCTGCTGGACCAACTGGCCACCGCGCCGCGCAAGGCGCTCACCGCCCATGTGTTGGTTGGCGATGCGCTGACGATGACGCCTGCCGGCTGGGCCGCCAAGCCCTTTTTGCCGCTGCCGGTGTTGGGTGTGCCGGGCTGGTGGCCGGCCAATGACGA
>JANMKO010000082.1:0-14546 GCA_031372085.1 Betaproteobacteria bacterium | reverse complement strand
TGCACCAGCGCCACGTCGGGCCAGCGGATGTGCAGGCCGCCGTCGGGCATGGTGAAGTCGGTCGGCAGGATGATGTTCACCCGGTCGGGTGAGACATCGATGCTGGCGGCGGATTCGACCACCTCCTGGATCGTCTTCATCGACGTCCACACGCCCGAGAAGCGGCTCATCGCGAAGGCATGCAGGCCGAGGTCGAGGATGTCTTGTGCGCTGCTCGGGAAAAACACCGGCAGCCCGCAGGCCTTGAAGATGTGGTCGCTCTGGTGCGCTGCGGTGCTGCTTTTGGCCACGTGGTCGTCACCGGCCAGCGCGATCACGCCGCCGTGCGGCGCGGTGCCGGCCATGTTGGCGTGCTTGAACACGTCCGAACAGCGGTCTACGCCCGGGCCCTTGCCGTACCACAGGCCAAACACGCCATCAAACTTCTTGTTGGCGGCGTCAAACTCCAACTGCTGCGAGCCCCAGACGGCGGTGGCCGCCAGTTCCTCGTTCACCCCCGGCTGAAACACGATGTTCTGCGCCGCCAGGTGTTTTTTGGCGGCCCACAGCGCCTGGTCGTAGCCGCCCAGCGGTGAGCCCCGGTAGCCGCTGATGAAGCCGGCGGTGTTCAGCCCGGCCGCCGCGTCACGCTGGCGTTGCAGCATTGGCAGCCGCACGAGGGCCTGCACCCCGCTCATGAAGGCCCGGCCCTCAGCCAGCGTGTACTTGTCGTCCAGGGTTACCTTTTCGAGGGCCTGGCGGATGGCTTCGGGCAGTGGTGCGTTCATGGCGGGCAACTCCAGACAAGAATGCAGAAGTGTAGGAAATCGCGCCCACGATGTCTTTTCTTTGTTGACGCCTGTGGCGATACTCCTGGCAAGAAACCATCGCAAAAAATGCCGATACGAGAAAGAAACGCGCTCAAAAGCGCAAAGCCCGGGCAACCAGCAACCGGCGCGGCAAGCGGCGCGGCAAACGGCGCGGCGGATGTTGATGACAGCCACGGCGCCAAGCTGGACCGCTACGACGTGGCCATCCTCGACGCGCTGCAGCGCGACGCCCGGCTGTCCAATGCCGAGCTGGCCACGCGCATCGGGCTGTCGGCCGCGCCCACCTGGCGGCGCGTCAAATGGCTGGAGGCGCAGGGCATCATCACCGGCTACCGGGCCGAGATCGACCGCCGCCGCATCGGCCTGGGCGCGCTGGCCTTTGTGCGGGTGGACGCCGAGCGCAACAACGCCGAGGCCACCCGGGCCCTGGAAGACGCCATCCGCGCCCTGCCCGAGGTGGTGGCCTGCCACTACATCAGCGGCGCCGGCACGTTTGAGCTGCAAGTGCTGACCACCGACCTGGACGCCTATTCACGCTGGGCGCTGGACACGCTGTTCAAGCTGCCCAACGTCAAAGACATCCACACCAGCTTTTCACTCGGCGAGGTGAAATCGGGCGCGGCGCTGCCGCTGGGGCATTTGCGGGCCGGGCGCAGCGCTGTGCCGGGATGATCTGGGCCGGGCCGGGCGGCGCCCGACGCACGGGCGCTCAATCCCCACGCGGCCACAGCGCCCACAGCCGCAGGGCTTGTTTCATGCGGCCGGCCTGCTGCTCGGCGGCGTCACCCGCGCCCCAGAAATAATCCACCCGCACCGCGCCGGTGATGGCGCTGCCGGTGTCTTGCGCCATCACCAGCCGGCGCAGCGGCGTGGCCGACAGCGGCTCGGTGGTGTCGATCCACAGCGGTGTGCCGTAAGGCACGGCCAGCGGGTCCACCGCCACTGATCGGCCGGCGCTCAACGCCACGCCCTGCGCACCGCGTGGGCCCAGCGCGTCATCGGTCAGCGCCTCTTCACGGAAAAACACCACCCGCGGGTTGGCCCACAGCATCTGCTGCTGGCGCTCAGGCGCGGCGCGCTGGGCCCAGTCACGGATGGCGGGCCAGTTGGCGCCCTCGGGTTTGAGCTCACCCTGGTCGATCAGCCAGCGGCCGACCGACCGGTAGGGCTGGTCGTTGTGGCCGGCAAACGCCAGCCGCACGGTGCGCTGGCTGCCGTCCGGCTCTGTGATTCGCAACCGGCCCGAGCCCTGGATTTGCAGCACCAGCAAATCCAGCGCGCTGGCCAGGTAGGCGATCTCCTGGCCACGCAAGGCGGCGCCGGCCGCTGGCAGGCGGTCCAGCTGCTGGCGCGTCCAGTACGGCCGGCGCTGCGCCAGATCAGCCGGTGGGCGGTGCACGGCGGTGGCAAAACCTGGTTTGGCGCGCCGGCTGGCCAGCAGCAGCGGCTCAAAATAGCCGGTGGCCAGGCCTTGCGTGTCACCGTCGAGCGATTCCACGCGGTAGGGCTGAAGCTCGCGCTGCAAAAACTGGCGGGCAAACTCGTCGTCCGGCGGCGCAAACGCTGCGGCCCGGGCGCACAACACCGCCCAGCCCGGCGCCGGCCGCGCGCAACCGGCCAGCAGGGCGGGCCACAGATCGGCGCTGCGGTCGGCCTGCCAGCCGGGCAGGGCCGACCACGGCACGGGCACCCAGCGGGCATGCGGGCGCAGCAGCGGGGCGCTGTTGGGCGGGTCGGTGGGCGGGTTGGTGGGCGGGGGCTCTGCGGGCGCCGGTGCCGGGATGGCCGGCGCCGGCCCGGGCACCGCGCCGGGTGCCGGCACAGCAGGGGCCGCCGGCCCGGTGGGCGCCAGCGCGCAGCCGGCCAGCAGCGCCAGCCCGACGGCGCTGAGCACCACGACACACCGGGATAATCGCCGCATGGGAATGATTTTGCTGGAAGCCTTGGGCGCTTTGCTGGTGCTGGCCGTGATCGTCTGGTGGACGATGTTTGCCGGCCGCAAAGGCGGTGAGCGGGTGGTTGAAGCCTTGCCCCCACCCGCTGCCAGCGACGCCAAACCCCCATCCCGACCTGCCCCCTGACAGGGGGCAGGGGCTAAGCCGGCAGCGCCAGCCCGGCGTTTGCCAGCAGCGCCGCCGCACGCGGGCCGGCACCACGCGCCACCCGGCCGGTGAGCGCCAGCGCCGCGCCGGCGCCCAGCATCGTGCCAAACGCCTCGCGCACCTGGTCGGCGCTGACGGCGTTGACCTGGGCCAGCCCGTCGGCATGGGATCGCAGCCGGCCCAGCACCAGCAGGTCAAGCGCGGCCTGCTCCAGCCGGCGGCCGGGTTTGTCCAGCCCGCGCAGCCGGCGCACCAAAATCTGGTTGCGCGCCCGTTCCAGATCAAGCGGGTGCACCGTCTCGGCCTGGGCCCGCAGCAGGCCGGCCAGTGCGGCCAGGCAATCGTCCAGCTGCGCGGGTGAGGTGGACGCCTCGATCACCATCTGGCCGGCGCTGTCGATCACATCGGCCGAGCAGGCGGCGTAGTACACCAGGCCGCGCTGCTCGCGCAGTTGGTCCATCAGCGGGGAGCTCATGCCCTCGCCCAGCAGTGCGGCGGCCACCGCGCCCACCGGGCAATCGGCCTGCAGCGGCGGCAGCGGGAAGCCCAGCACCAAATGCGTCTGGCTGCTGCCGGCCTGGGCCCGGGCACGCTGGCCACCGCGCCACGGCGGGGCGGTGAGCCGGTTGGGCGCACCGGGCGGCAGGCTGCCAAAACAGGCTTCGGCCTCGCGCAGCACGGCTTGCGGGTCGATGGCACCGGCTGCGGCCACCACCACATTGGCGCCGGTGTAGTGCTGCTGGCGGTGCGCCAACAGATCAGCACGGGTAAAGCGCTCGATGTTGCGGCGGCTGCCGATCACCGGCTGGGCCAGCGGGTGGCTGCCGTAGCAGGCCGCATCAAACAGCTTGAAGGCGCCCGCCATCGGGTCGTCCTCGTCCTCGGTGAACTCATGCAGCAGCACCGCCCGCTCACGCTCGAATTCGGCCTCGGGGAAGGTGGCGTGGCGCACGATGTCAGCCAGCATGCGCACCAACTGCGGCGCATGCGGCCCCAGGCCGCGCATGTGGAAGGCGGTGTGGTCTTTGTCGGTGTGGGCATTGACCTCGGCGCCCAGCCGCTCGGCGTCCAGGTTGATGCGGCGTGCATCGCGCTCGGCCGTGCCCTTGAACACCATGTGCTCGATGACATGGCCGATGCCGCTGTGCAGCCGGCTCTCATGGCCGCTGCCGCAGCGCACAAACACGCTGACGCTGGCGGTGTGCAGGTGCGGCAGGTGCAGCGTGAGCACACGCACGCCATTGGCCAGGGGGGTCAGCGTGGTGGTGGTGGTGTCGTCGGTCAAGGCGGTGCGCAGGCTCATCGGGCTATCTTAGGCGGGCGGGTTGGGCTGGCTGGGCTGGCTGGGGGCCTGGGCGCACGCCCACGACACCCGCCACGGCGCGTCAATCGGGCAGCAAAAAACTGCGCGGTGCCTGCCGCAGGCGCCGCCACAAGGCGCCGTTCAGCCGGCGCTGGTCAAGCAGCGTGATGCCGCGTGAGCGCACCGCCACCGCCAGCGCCAGCGCAAAGCTCACCGTCAGGTTGAGCACGCCGATCACCACCAAACCGGCCACGCACCACCAGAACGCCGGCGTGGCCAGCGTGGCCCAGCCCAGCGTGCTGACGGCCGCAGCCAGCTGCCCGGTGGACAGCGTGACATGCCGCACATCCAGCGGCACCGCGACAAACGCCAGCAGCACCGGCACCAGGCCGAGCATCAGCCCGAGCGAGACATTGGCCGCCAGGCCCGAGATATTGCCCCGCCACCAGACTGACCAGCGCAGCGCACGCGGCGCGCCCAGCCGCGCCACGATGGCCGGGTGGTGGGCCAGCGCGCTGTCCAGCCGGTGGTAGACAAACCAGTTCTCCACCCAGCCGGCCACCAGGCTGCTGGCAAACAACAGCACGCCGGTGAAGGCGGCGTACAGCGCGGTGGGGCCCAGCAGGGTGATCGAGCCCAGCACATGCCGGGCGTCCTGCGCGCTCACCAGCGGCGCGCCAAATACCCACCAGGCCAGCCCCTGCAGCGCCAGCACCACGGGGATCACCAGCCCGACATTGCCCAGGATGCCGGCCATCTGTGAGCGCACCAGGTGGGTGACCTCGTCGACAAAACCCTCCACCGCCGCGCTGTCGCGGTCGCCGGGCCGGGTGGGGCCGATGGCGGCGCCACCGGCGCTGGCCGCCGCCGCGGCCTCGTCATGCAGCGCGGCCAGCTTCTCGGCCATCGCCGGGGCCGTCATCGCCGGCTGCTTGGTGGCCACCGTCCAGTGCAGCAGGTGGATGATCAAGAAGCTGATGGCGTAATTGAGCCCGGCGGCAAAGCCGACCCAGAACGGCGCCAGGCCGATGTGCAGGCCCAGCGCCAGCAGGCCGAACTTGGCAAACGTGGTGCCGGCCAGTACCACGCCGCCCCCGGCGGCCTGGCCCAGCATGGCCCGGTACTCAGGCCAGGTGCGGGTGATGTAGTGCTCACCGGTCTCGGCATGGCGCTCGGCCACTTTGCGCGCCATCAACGAGTATTGCCGCGACAGCAGCGCGCCCAGGCTGCGGCGCTGGCGCGACAGCCGCACCAGCGCCACCAGCAGGTCTTGCAGCTCACGCTGCGGGGCGTCGGACAGCAGCAGGTCGATCACCGCCTCCAGCCGCAGGGTGCGGGCCAGCAGCTGGTCGACCTCGAAGACGATATTGACCGATACGCCGTGCTCCTCCAGGTGGCCGTGCACGCTGTCGGCGGCGTCGCGGCAGCGCTGCAGCAGCGCGCGCAAGTAGGTGGCCTGCTGGGCCACGGCGGCGGGCGGGCCCTGCTGCAAGGCGCTGGTCAGGGCCTCGGAGACGCGCACCAGTTGCTCAAATGGCCGGTCGGCCAGCAGCTCGGCGCCCATGCGCCGGCGCAGCGTGGGGGTGAAGGCCGCTGCCCGCACGGCGCTGACCAGCCAGGTCATGGCTTGCAGCAGCGGGGCGTGCCAGTCGTGCACGCTGCCCACGGCCGGGTCCGCTGGCACGTCCGTTGCCGGGCCGGCGTCGGCCGTGCCGGTGCGGGCAGCGGTCAGCAACGCGGCCAGCCGGGCCAGCGTGGCCGCGTCGATGGCGGCCAGCCAGTCGGCGTCCTGGTCTTGGGTGAACAGCAACTGGAACAGCGCGGCCAGGTCGTCGGTGTCGGGGGTGGTGGGCAGCAAGCGCAGCGCAATCCGCTCGCCGATCTCACCCAGCAGATCACGCCGGGCGGTGAAGCCAAAATCGGCAAATAGCGAGGCCATGTCGGTCTCGCGCCAGAAGCGGCCCAGCAGCGCCACGATGCGCTCACGCGGCGCGGGGTTGCGCTCCAGCATGTTGAGCAGGTGCTTGAGCCGCAGCACCGGCATCGGGGTGTCGGCGCTGCCGGCGTCCAGCCGGCCGTGGCGCAGCCACTCCACCAGGCGCACCAGCCACAGGTGGCGCTCGGGCCGGGGCGCTTTGGGGTCGGCGGCGTTGAGCAGCGCCGTCAAATCCCAGGTCGGCCGCGTCATCCGGGCCACCCCTGCGCACCGCCCGGCCGGTCCAGCCCGTGCAGCCCGTCCAGCCCGTCTGGCGGGCGCCCCATCAAGACCCGCCCACCCTCAATGCAGCGCGGCCGAATCGACCAGCGCAAACTCGGCCACCGGGGATTCGAACCAGTGCGCGTCCTCGGTGATGCAGAAGAACGTGCCCTGCATCGAGCCCTGCGCGGTACTGATCTGGGCCCAGCTGGTGTACTCAAACTGCTCACCGGGCTTGAGCATCGGCTGGTGGCCCACCACGCCCAGGCCGCGCACTTGCTGCACGCCGCCCCGGTGGTCGGTGATGCGCCAATGCCGGCCCACCAATTGCGCGGCCACCGCGCCGGTGTTGCGGATGGTGACGGTGTAGGCATAGCCGTAAAGCTGCTGCGCCGCATCGGTCTGCTCGGGCAGCGGGCGCACGACCACGCTGCTGGTGAATTGGGGTTTGGCCATGGCTGCATTCTAGAAAGGCCGGCCGCCACGCCGCTGCCAGTGAATCTGAAACCACTTGTCACAGACCTGCTGGGCGGCGCTGACAAACCCCCTAACTCATCTTGTACCGGTGCGCATGCGCGGGTGAGAAACTTTCCACAGCTTGACCAGGCCGGGCCTTCGGGGCCGCTTTCTTTCACCCGCAGGAGCCTTGCATGCGTGCATTGCCAATACTCGCCGCCGCCGTCTTTTGGGGCCTGGCGGCCTGGGCCCAGGCCGTCGATGTCAACGGTGTGGTCACCAAGGTGGCCGGCCAGCGCATCACATTGGATGATGGCCGGGGCCGCCTGACAGTGGTGTCGGTGCCGCCGGGCACCGTGCTGAAGGTGGGTGACAAAGTCAGCGTCAGCACCACCCAGGTGGGTGATGCGCTGCGCGCGGCCACGGTCGTGATTCAAAAACCCTGAGCCGGAGCCACCATGTCCGCCAACCCCCTGGATGCACGCCACAGCCGCCTGACAACCGCCGCGCGCCGCTGCGCACTGCTGCTGGCCGCGCTGCTGCTGGCCTCGGCAGCCCGGGCCCAGGGGCATGTCGGCAACTCGCCGTTTGTGCCGCCCGACAAAAACGACATCACCTTTGTGGTCGATCAGGCACCCGGGCTCGACACCGGTTGCACGTTTCGCGGCGGCGGGCCGCTGGTGTTTGCCATCAAGACCACCCGTTTTGTGGGTGAGACCAACGCCGACGGCACGCTCAAAAACGCCGCACAGCTGGTGGCCAACGGGGTCATCTCGGCCACCGCCAAGCTCAGCCTGCCGGGCTTTGATGTTGATTACGACGCCACGCCGCCGCCGCCCTTCAACCCCGAGCGAGACCAATTGCTGTTCAACGGCCAGCCGGTTGATTTTTTGCGCGGCGTCAACAACGCCTGGATCATGAACAGCTTCGAGATTCCGATCGAGCGTGTCAAGTTTCCGGCCCGTGGCGCCAACGGGCAGTTGCCCACGCCGGCTGAAAACACCATCGTCGTCCACATCGATGTGGCCAATGCCGACGAAGTCTGGTGTACCGCCGTCGATTGGGCCAGCCTGACCATCAAGGCTTTGTCGCCGGTGATCCTGGTGCATGGCAACAATTCGGCCGGCGCTTTTTTTGACCGCCAGGGCTTCACCAACACCTTGCGCACCCGGCGCATCCCGTTTGACAACTCGATTGCCATGCCCACCGAGACGATTGCCGAGCACAGTGCCAAGCTCGACAGCCTGATCCCGGCCATCGTCAAGAGTTTTGGCGCTGACAGCGTGCATCTGGTGGCCCACAGCAAGGGCGGGCTGGACAGCCGCGACTACCTGGCCAACTACCAGGCAGCGCATGACAAGGATTTCAAGGTGCTGTCGCTGACCACCTTGTCCACCCCGCACAACGGCAGCGTGCTGGCCGATTTGAAGGTTGAATACGACGCCGCAGCGGCGGTGACCAGCCACATCAACTTCCCGGGCTTTCCGGGCATCACCGAGAAAGTGCTGGCGGCCAGCACCATCGACGACGGCACCACCAACCTGACCACGGGCTTCGTCTCGGCCTTCAATGCCGCCAACCTGCCGCGCCTGCCTGCTGCGGTGGCCTTCAATACCGTGGCCGCAGACGCTGACACCAACGGCAATGGCGAGATCGATTTCTCGCCCGATGAGTATGCGGCGTTGCGCGCTGAAAGCGCCGCGCTGGCCGATCTGCACGCCAGCACCTTCGGCACCACCAAGAGCCGCTGGGTGGTGGACGCGATGTACCAGATCCTGCGCCGCACGGCCAGCGTCAACGTCACCTACAAGACCACGTCGATCCTCGGCCTGACCAGCTACACGACGGCCACGGTCAACCAGGTGGTCACCGGCTCGGCGCTGGGCAACGACACACTGGTCACCCTGCCCAGCGGCCGCGGCGACGGCAGCATCGCGGCGCGCGTCACCAACAAGACTGAGTTCACCGGCGCGGCGGGCCGCAACCACTCCAACGTCGCCAATGCCGGCGTGGCCAGCACGGTGCTGCCGTGGTTGTTCAGCATCGAGCGCAGCGCTGGCGACTTGCGCTGATCCCACTCGTGGCCAGCGGCGCGCGACTCTTGCCGATCATGAATGCGGCCATTTGCTGGTCTGCCGTGGCTTGCAATCTGACGGCCCACGCTGATGGCGTGGACCGCCTGCCCACCCCCGCCTGGGGTCACCCCGGCAACTTGCAGTTGCGCGGGGATAGCGTCGCGCACGGCCTGCTGCTGCGCCGCGACGCGGGCGCCGTCTACCGTTTTGACCCGGTGCAGCGCACGCTGGCAGCGGTGGACAGCAGCGCCTGGGACCGCTCCAGCGCCCCGCCCACCGACTGCGCCAGCCAGCACTCGGCCCCCACCATCCTGATCGACACCGCCACCGGCAAGGCGTCGCTGGGCGGGGTGCCTTTGCCGTCGGCAGGCCCGCAGGTGGTGAAAACCGTGCGCTCACCCGGCGGGGGCAAGGCCTTGGTGGTGTCGGCGGCCGCCGCGCGGGCGTCGTTTGCGCCGGCATTGGGCGCCGGGCATCAGCCGCCTTTTTTCCACCAGGTCGTGCGCCTGGACACCGGCCGCGGCGACGGCCGGGCCGTGCGCCTGCCTTTTGGCGGCCGCACCGGCGCGCTGATGGCCTGCTGGTCGGCCGACGAGCAATTTGCCGTTTATGCCGATCTGATCATGACGTCCGTGGCCATCGTTCGACTTGACGCTGAGGGGAAACCACCATGATCCGTATCCAATGCGGTTGCACCGATGCGTTGCGCGGCCAATTGACCACCGGTGCCCGCTGGCTGCTTGCCGCTGGGGTGTGGGCCGGCGCGCTGGGCGCCGCACTGGCGCCACCCGCAGCGGCCCAACCGCTGGCGTTGACGGCCAACCAGACGCAAGTGGCCCGCCTGGCTCCGGGCACCGCCACCGGGGCCCTGGTTTTTGCCGTCGACAGCCGGGCACGGATGGTCTTGATCGACATCGCCTCGACACTGGCCGGGCTGGTGAGCACGGTGCAACTGCCGAACGGCACGGTGGTCACCGAAAGCAACGTCATCGCGCTGGGCGGCAATTTTTTGCGCACCGACAACACGCTGTCGTCGGGCCCGCTGCTGTTTCCGTTTTCGTCCGGCGGCAAGCATGCCGTGTTCCGGCTGCCCATCGCCACGCCGGGCAACCTGACGGTGCGCTTCGCCGCGCCGGGACTGCTGACCGAGGACGCGCCGGTGATCGTGCAAGTCAGCAGCGACAGCACCCTGGCCAGCAAGCTGTTTTTCACCGAGAACCGGGTGGTCGCCGGCCGGCCCACCGTGCTGGCCGCCGCGCTGTTGGACGGCAGTGCCCCGATTGCCGGCGCCACGGTGCGGGCGCAGATTTTGGCCGCCAACGGGCCGCTGACCACCGTGGTCCTGACTGACGACGGCGGCCCGGCCGACGGCACCGCCGGCGACGGCATCTACAGCGGGTTTTTCACCCCGCCCGCACCGGGCCGATACCGTGCCTTGGCCGAGCTGTCTGGCAGCGTGGGCGGGCTGCCGTTCATCCGGCAGTCGGCGACCGAGATCGAAGTGGTGCGCACCACCGCCAGCCTGGGCGACAGCCTGCAGGCGCGCGGCATTGACCTCAACGCCAACGGCGCGCTCGACCAGATCGCGCTGGACGCCCCGGCCAGCATCCTGCAGCCCGGCAACTACCGGTTGTTTGTCCATCTGGGCACCACCAACGGCAAGAAGGCCGTGGCCAGCGGCGACCGGGTGCTGGCCGCTGGCGCCCAGACCGCCACCGCCTTGGTGGCCACCCAGGATCTGGTGGCCCAGGGCCTGGGCAAAGGCCCTTACAGCATCGACCTGGTCGAGTTGATGTACCTCGACAACGGCAATGCCATCCCGGCCGACCGCAAAGTCAACCTCGGGCAGATTGCCAACTTCCAGTTCAGTGCGTTTGAGCGGCCGGCGCTGGCGTTGACGGGCGTAAGCAGCGACCGCGGCGTTGACACCAACGGCAACGGCCTGTTTGAGCAGCTGCGGGTGCAGGTGCAAATCGATGCGCTGGCCGCCGGCAGCGTGCAGTTCAGCGGTCGGTTGACGGACATCTTCGGCAGCCAACTCGATCTGTATGCCGGTGCGGCCAGCCTGGTGGCGGGGCTGAACACCATCGAGTTCGTCTTCAGCGGCAACAAGATCGGCGGCGCTGGCGTCAGTGGGCCGTATGCGGTAGACAGCCTGCTGATGTTTGGCGGCGGGCGCTCGCTGTCGTCGTCGGCGCCGGTGGCCCGCACCCAGGCCTATGCCTACACCCAGTTTGACGGCGCGCAGCGCCAGGCGGCTGACCTGGACAACAACGGCCATGTGGATTGCGCCGATGTGGCCATCGTCAAAGCGGCCTTTGGCAAGCGCGTCGGGCAGGTGGGATTTGACGCCCGTGCCGATCTGAACCACGACGGGCAAGTCAACATCGTCGATCTGTCCACCGTGACACGGGCGCTGCCGATCGGCTTGCGCTGCCCCTGATTGCCCACCCGGAGAACCTGCCCATGACGGTTTTGAGCTACAACCCACTGCCGCGCTGGTGGCCCCGCCTGGCCTTGACCGGCGCGCTGCTGCTGGCGCCGCTGGCGGCAACGTGCGCGCCGCTGCTGTCGGTCTCGCTGTCGTCGGCCAGTGCCACGGTGGGCGACAGCTTCACCGCCACGGTGCATGTTGACCAGATGGTTGACCTGTACGGCTACCAGTTCGATTTGCGCTTCGACCCCTTGCGGCTGTCGGCCAGCAGCATGCTGGAGCGCACCTTCCTCAGCAACGTCGGCCCGGCGCTTTTTGTGCCGGGCAGCATCGACAACGGCCTGGGTCTGGTGTCGTTTGTGGCGGGCACGTTGTCGGGCGCCATTGCCGGGGCCGATGGCAGTGGCGACCTGGTTGAGTTCACCTTCAGCGCGCTCTCAGCCGGGCTGGCGGGCCTGTCGATTGACAACCTGCTGTTGTTCGACTCGCTGGGCGCGGCCATTGGCGGCGCCACTTTGCAGGGCGCGAGCGTGCAGATCAGTGCCGCTGGCCCGGTGGGCCTGGCCGAGCCGGGCACGCTGCTGCTGGTGCTGCCGTTGGCCCTGGGCCTGCTGTGGGGCAGGCACCGTGGCGGCGACGCCGCCCCGCGTTGATACGGCGGGGTTGAGCGCGCTGTCGGCTTGAACACCCACCGGCCGTGCCGGTGGGGGGACGATCCAGCCGGGCCCGCTTGGTGCCACCCTGGTGCGGTGTTGTTGAGCAAGATGGCGTGCAACATCCCGCAATTTCAGGAGCCGCCCGTGGCCATTTTTGAACTGCGCACCTACACCGTCATCGTCGGCAAGATGGCCGAGGTGGTTGAGCTTTACAAGGCCGCAGGCTGGCCGGCGCTGGCCCGCCATCCGCCCCGGCTGGTGGGCTATTTCACCGGCGATATCGGCGCCCTGAACCAGCTGGTGCACCTGTGGAAGTTTGACGACGACGCCGACCGGCGCGCCTTCTGGGCGGGGGTGTTTGGCGACGCAGATTTCATGGTCTTTGCGCGCCAGTTGCGCCCGCTGCTGGCGGCCCAAGAGAACAAGCTGCTGCTGGCGGCGCCGTGGGGGCCGCCGCTTTGAGCCCGGCTGGCGTCAGGCGCTGCCGGCCATCAGCACCACGATCTTGCCGGTGACGCTGCGCCCGGCCATGGCCGCCAACGCCTGCACCGCATCGGCCAACGCAAACCGCGCCCCGATCACCGGGCGCAGCACGCCGGCCTGGGCCAGCCGCCACAGCGCCGCCTGGTGCTCAAGCGCGTGGGCCGGAAAGCGCCGACCGTACTCTCCGGCGCGCACGCCGATCACGCTGTAGCCCTTGATCAGCGGCCGGTTGGCGTCCAGCGTGGGGATGCGGCCACTGGCAAAACCCAGCACCAGCAGCCGGCCGCCAAAAGCGATGCAGCGCTGCGACTCATCAAACACATCGCCGCCCACCGGGTCGGCCACCACATCGGCGCCCTGCCCACCGGTGGCGGCCAGCACCGCGTCACGAAACCCGATGGCCGGCAGCACCAGCACGCCCGCGTCGGCCAGCGCGGCCAACCGCTCGGGCTGGCTGGCGGTGGCGATGACTTGGGCGCCCAGGTGCTGGCCGATCTGCACACACGCCTGGCCCACGCCGCCCCGGGCGCCGTGCACCAGCAGGGTGTCGCCGCGCGCCAGCCTGCCCAGGCGGGCCAGCGCCACCCAGGCCGTCAGGCCGGTGACGCCGATGCAGGCGGTGGCGTCCATCGCCAATCCCGCCGGCAGCGGCCGCAAGCTGCTGCCCGGCAGCACCACCTGCCCGGCCAGCAGGCCGTGCCGGGCCGCCAGCAGCACCGGCTGGCCCACCTGCCAGCCGCTGTGCGGCCCGGCCTCGGCCACCACGCCGGCACCCTCCATGCCGGGCACAAACGGCACGGGCGGCTTGAATTGGTAGCGGCCGCGCGTCATCAGCAGATCAGGAAAGTTCAGGCTGGCAGCGTGCACCGCCACCCGCACATCCTGTGCGCCGACAGCCGGCAAAGGCCAGCGCCGCAGCCGCAGGCCCGAGAGATCGTCGCTCAGGTGCTCACAGACCAGGGCCAGGGTGTCGATGGCAGGGGGCATGGATTGTTGGGGCGGATGCAGGCGGTGGTGGGCGGTGGTGGACTGTCGTGGGCGGTGTTGTGGGCGGCGTGTGCGCCGACGCACAAACATCCTAAATGGCGCACGGTAAAGTGCCGGGTTAACCATGCCCGACACCCCACCCTCCACCGCCGATCTGGCAAGCCCCGCAGCAGTGCCAGCGCCAGCGACCCCCCCCGCGCGGTCGCCCGCAACTGCGACTGCAACCGCAAACGCAACTGCAACCGCAACCGCAACCGCAGCAGCAACAGCCGCAGCCGCAGCCGCGCGCCCCCAGCCGCACCCGCTGCCCAACCCGCGCCACGCCGCCCGGCTGCCGGCGCACATCGGCAGCGACGCGCTGCACCGCATCCGCACCGCCGCCTACCCGCTGCCGCAGGTGGTGGCTGCGGCCGACATGCCGGCCGATCTGGTGCCCGAGCATGCGGCCGATGCCGATGCGCGTTTGGACCGCCTGGGCCTGGTGCTGCTGCAAAAAGGCGTGGCCGGCCAGCGGCCCAGCCGCTGGATTGCGCCGGGCTTGCTGGACGAGGCGCTGCGCCACCTCGATGCCGTGGGCACTGGCCCCAAGCTGCGCGCGCTGATGGCCGAGCGCAGCGCGGTGCTCGATTCACTCGGCGTCAGCCGTGCCGGCCCGGCCGACTGGGAGCGCCTGGCCACGCAGGCGCTGACGCTGGCGCAAGACGCCTGGCGCATCGATGTCAGCCACCTGATCCCGGTCGATTCGGCCCCGGTGTGGCGCTTCTTCCGCGATGGCGACAAGGCCACACTGCAAGCCGCGTTGCAGCACACACCCGACTGGCCGCATGCCGCCGAGCTGCAAACCACGCTCGATTTGCTGGTTGACCAGGCCGGCAACATCAACCCGGGCCGCATCGACTCATTGCTGCCCGGCCTGCAATCCGAGTGCGCCACGCCGCAATCGCTGCCCGAGTTGCGCGCCGCCTGCAGCCGCGCACTCGACCGCTGGGCCAACCGCGTCAATGAGCTGGACACGCTGGATGACCTGAACGCCGAGCTGGCCTT
>JANMKO010000081.1:0-2348 GCA_031372085.1 Betaproteobacteria bacterium | reverse complement strand
AGCGCCGGCCAGGCGGGCGCTGCCGCAGGGTGGGCAGGCAGGGTGGCGGTAGTCATGTCGGCCCGGCGGTGGTGGTGCGCATCAAGCCAGTTTGGGCGCCCGGTACTTGCCGTACTCGATGCGCGCAATCGTGCGGTTGTGAACTTCATCAGGCCCGTCGGCCAGGCGCAGGGTGCGCATGCTGGCATAACGCTTGGCCAGCCCGGCATCGGTAGAAACCCCCGCCGCTCCAAAGGCCTGGATCGCCATGTCAATGATTTTGAGCGCGGTGCGTGGCGCGGCCACCTTGATCATCGCGATCTCGGCTTTCGCCACCTTGTTGCCCACCTTGTCCATCATGTCGGCGGCTTTGAGGCACAGCAGGCGGGTCATCTCGATGTCGATGCGGGCCTCGGCCACACGCTGCTCCCAGACCGATTGGTCAGCAATACGCTTGCCAAACGCCACCCGCGATTGCAGCCGCTGCACCATTTGCGACAACGCCACCTCGGCACTGCCGATGCTGCGCATGCAGTGGTGGATGCGGCCCGGCCCGAGCCGGCCCTGGGCGATCTCAAAGCCCCGGCCCTCACCCAGCAGCAGGTTGGCCGCCGGCACCCGCACATCCTTGAGCAGCACCTCGGCATGGCCGTGCGGAGCGTCGTCATAGCCAAACACCGGCAGCATGCGCAGCACCTCGATGCCGGGCGTATCCAGCGGCACCAGGATTTGCGATTGCTGGGCATGGCCGGGTGCATCGGGGTTGGTTTTGCCCATCACGATGGCCAGCTTGCAGCGCGGATCACCCACCCCCGACGACCACCATTTGCGGCCGTTGATGACGTAGTGGTCGCCGTCGCGCACGATGGACGTTTGGATGTTGGTGGCATCCGACGACGCCACATCGGGCTCGGTCATCAAAAACGCCGAGCGGATTTCACCGGCCAGCAGCGGCTGCAACCAGCGCGCCTGGTGCTCAGGGCTGCCGTAGCGGGCCAGCACCTCCATGTTGCCGGTGTCGGGCGCCGAGCAGTTGAAGGCCTCACTGGCAAAGCCCACCTTGCCCATTTCCTCGGCGCAGACGGCGTATTCCAGGTTCGTCAGCCCGGCGCCGCGCCAGGGGCTGTCTTCGGCCAGCGAGTCGGTCGGCAAAAACAGGTTCCACAGCCCGGCCGGTTTGGCCTTGGCCTTGAGCGCCTCCACCACCGGCACCGGTTGCCAGCGGTCGGTGCCAAAGGCCAGCATCTGGGCATTGAACACCGGCACGGCCGGGTAAATGTGCTCGTCCATGAAGCTGACCACGCGGTCTCGCCAGTAAACCTGTTTGTCAGACAGTGTGAAGTTCATGGGTGGCTCCTCGGGTGGCTGAATGCCGGCAAGAAGGGTAGCAGACTGCCGGCCCGGCTGGCAAACCCTGTTTTCTAAAAGTTTGTAAAGACGCCCAGCTAGCAGGATGAACCAGGGAAAACGAGAACGTACCCCAGCTTCTATTCGGGCGCATCATCGCGCCCAGCGCCGGTGCCATGCAGCGCCGGCAGCAAGGAGACCCATGCCGTCCAGGATGCCACGCAAGCCCCGCATCAGGCGCGCCCGCCGTGGCCACTGCCGCGCTGGGTTGCCGCCCCACCGCCCCGCCTGCGGGGCAGCCTGATGGGGGCCTATGTGCTGCGCCGGCTGCTGGCGCTGGTGCCCACGCTGGTGCTGGCCAGCCTCATCGTGTTTGTCACCATCCGCATGATCCCGGGCGATGTGATCGACCTGATGCTGAGCCAGAACGACATCGGCGCCGACAAGCGCAGCCGTGAGCAACTGGTGCAGGCCCTGGGCCTTGATCGGTCGATGCCCGAGCAGTACCTGCGCTGGGTCTGGGCCCTGCTGCACGGTGATCTGGGCAAGTCACTCTGGCAATCCACGCCGGTGCTCGATGAGGTGCTGGCCCGGCTGCCGGTCACCTTTGAGCTGGGCGCCATGGCGCTGGTCATCGGCCTGCTGCTGGCGCTGCCGATCGGCGTGTATTCGGCGATGCGGCAAGACACGGCCGGTGATTTGCTGGCGCGCTCGTTTGCCATCCTGTTGCTGGCGGTGCCCAGCTTCTGGATGGGCACGATGGTGATGGTGTTTCCGTCGATCTGGTGGGGCTGGTCACCCGAGGTCAACTACGTCAAGTTCAGCGACGACCCGTGGCAGAACGTCAAGCAGATGCTGGTGCCGGCGCTGGTGCTGGGCGTCTCGTTGTCAGCGGTGACGATGCGCATGACGCGCACCATGATGCTGGAGGTGCTGCGCCAGGACTACATCCGCACCGCTTGGGCCAAGGGCTTGAGTGAGCGGCTGGTGGTGCTGCGCCACGCGGTGCGCAATGCGCTGAT
>JANMKO010000080.1:0-3682 GCA_031372085.1 Betaproteobacteria bacterium | reverse complement strand
AGCCGGTGTTTGTGCCGCGCCAGGTGGTGCTGGTGCCGGCGCTGCCGCGTGAGGCCACCGGCAAGCTCACCGCGCAGGCGCTGCACACGCTGGCACAGGCCCTGTTGCCGGCCCAGGCCGGACCGCGCAGGCCGGTGGGTGTGGGTGGGGATGTCGGTGTGGGTGGGGATGGGGATGTCGGTGTCGGTGGGGATGTGGATGTCGGTGTCGGTGTCGGTATCGGTGTGGATGCAAGCATGGCTGGGCCGTCTGCCAGCACGCAGCCCGCCGCCAGCAGCGCAGCCCAGGCTGCGCTGCTGCGCCATGCCCACATCCCGGCCGACCACCCGGCATTTGCCGGCCACTTCCCAGGCCAGCCCATCCTGCCCGGCGTGTGCCTGCTGGCGCTGGTGGTCGAAGCCTGGCGCGACGCGCTGGCCAGCCAGCCCGGCTGCCTGCCGGCGCTGTCAGCCGATGGCCAGGCAGTGCTGACGGTGGCCAAGTTTCTGGCCCCGGTGGGCCCGGGTGCCGACCTGTGCCTGGCGCTGCAAGCCGACGGCCGGCAATTGCAGTTCGAGGTGACCGCGGGCAACGTGCGCGTGGCCAGCGGCCGCTTTGCCGCCGTGCCGGCCCAGACCGGGCCGCCGGCAGACCCCGCGTGAAGCCGGCCTGCCCTGGGCCGCCAGCCGGCGCCGCACCGCCGTCGGTGCATGCCGCCGCGCCGACGCCGGTGCATGCCGCCGACCCGCCGTCGGCGCATCCCGCAGCGCCGCCGCCGACGCATGCCGCCGCGCCGACGCCGACGCATGCCGCCGCCGGGCCAGCGCAGCCCACCGCCCCACCCGACGCGCACTGGGTCACCGAGCCCGAGCGCAGCAGCGCCTGGGCGCTGCGGCTGATGGCCTGGATCGCACTGCGCTGCGGCCGGCGCGTGGCGCGCGCCCTGCTGCACGGCGTGGCGCTGTACTTTGTGCTGCTGGCGCCCCGGCCACGCCGGGCCAGTGCGCGCTACCTGTCGCGCGTGTTCGGCCGGCCGGCGCACTGGACCGAGGTCTACCGCCACGTGCATTGTTTTGCCGCCACCGTGCTCGACCGGGTCTACCTGCTGCGCAGCGCCACCGCCTGGCTCGACCTGCGGGCCCAGGGCACCGAGTGGGTTGACCAGGTGCTGGCCGACGGCCGGGGTGCGTTGTTGATGGGCGCCCACATCGGCAGCTTCGAGGCGCTGCGCGCCACCGGCCGCGACCAGCCCGACCTGCACATCACGATGCTGATGTACCCCGACAACGCCCGGCTCATCAACGCCGCGCTGGCCGCCATCGCGCCGGGCACCCAGCCGGCCATCATCGCGCTGGGCCGGCCCGAATCGATGCTGGCGGTGCGCGACCGGCTGGCCGAAGGCGGCTTGATCGGCGTGCTGGCCGACCGCGCTTTGCCGGGTGGGTCGCCGGGCAAGTCCAGCACCGTGTGGCTGCCGTTTCTGGGCCACGACGCGCCGTTCAGCGACGGCCCCTTCCGCCTGGCCGACCTGCTGCGCCAGCGCATCGTCTTCATGGTCGGGCTGTACCTGGGCGGGCCCACCTACGATGTGCGGTTTGTGCCGCTGGCTGATTTCCGCCAGCGCCTGCGCGACCCGGCCGCCCGAGAGCAGCGCATCCACAACGCGCTGCGCGACTACGTGGCCCGGCTCGACGCGCTGTGCCGCGAGCAGCCGTACAACTGGTTCAACTTCCATGATTTCTGGCATGACGACGATTGAGCGGGCGGCGCACCGGCCGCTGCCGGGCCGAGTGCAGCGGCGGGTGCAGCGGCTGGCGCGCCGCATCGGTGCGGTGCTGGGCCTGGCGCTGCTGCTGGCCGGCAGCGCCCAGGCGATCGAGTTCGATGCGCTGATGGCCTTGCTGGCGCAAACCCGCAGTGGCCAGGCGCGCTTTACCGAGCAGCGCTGGGTGGCCGGGCTGGACGCACCACTGGCCAGCAGCGGCACGCTCAGCTTCACCGCGCCCGACCGCTTCACCCGCCAGACGCTGGCCCCGCGCAGCGAGACGCTGGCCGTGCAGGGCAACACCGTCAGCCTGAGCCGCAACGGCCGCAGCCGCAGCCTGGCGCTGGACGCCGCGCCCGAGATCGAGCCCGTCGTCGAGGCGCTGCGCGGCACGCTCACCGGCAATGGCCGCAGCCTGTTGCAGCATTTCAACGCCAGCGTCAGTGGCGACGCCGATGCCTGGCAACTCAGCCTGGTGCCCACCGCGCCGCGCCTGCAAGCGCTGCTGGCAGCGGTGCGCATCAGCGGGCGCCGGGCCGAGCTGCTGAGCGTGGAAATGCGCATGGCCGACGGTGACCGCTCACTGATGCTGATCGAGCCGCTGCCGGCCGCCGGCCGATGACGGGCCTGGCGCCGGCCCGGCGCGCTGCGCTGCTGCTGGCCTGGCTGCTGGCGATGGCGCTGGGCGGCTGGGTGATCGTGCGCAGCCACTACAGCGCCGACCTGAGCGCGTTTTTGCCGGCCAGCCCCGACGCCCGGGCGCAATTGCTGATCGAGCAGCTCAACAGCGGCGTGGCCGCGCGCAGCCTGTTGCTGGGCATCACCGGCGGCGACGCAGCGGCACGCGCCGAGGCGTCGCGCCGGCTGGCCGCCCTGTTGCGCCGGGGCGCGGATTTTGAGGCGGTGCACAACGGCGAGAGCACCGACTGGCAGGCGGGCGGCGCCGCCGACTGGCTGGTGCGGCACCGCTACCACCTGAGCCCGGCCGTCAACGCCCAGCGCTTCACCACCGCCGGGCTGCGCGACGCGGTGGACGACACGCTGGCGCTGCTGGGCACACCGGCCGGCGCGCTGGTCAAGCCGCTGCTGGCGCGCGACCCCACCGGCGAAACCCAGCGCATCGCTGAGTCCCTGCTGCCGGGCAACGCACCGCGCAGCCAGCACGGGGTGTGGGTGTCGCGCAGCGCGCCACGGGCCTTGCTGCTGCTGCAAACGCGGGCGTCGGGCGCCGATCTGGATGGCCAGGCGGCGTTGATCGACCGGCTGCAACAGTCGTTCGACCAGGCGGTCAGCGGCGCACCGGCGGTCAGCGGTTTATCAGCGACGGGGGCCGCGCCGGCGGTCAGCGGCATATCGGCAACCGGCGCCGCACCGGCGGTCGGCGGCCCATCAGCCACCGGCGCCGCATCGGCGGTCAGCGGCGCATCCGCCACCGGCGCCGCACCGGCGGTCAGCGGCGCATCCGCGATCAGCGCCGAACCGGCGGTCAGCGACGCATCCGCCACCGGCGCCGCACCGGCGGTCAGCGGCGCATCCGCCGCCGCCGCTCCCGCGCTGGCCGGGCTGGCGTTGCAGATCAGCGGCCCACCGGTGTTTGCGGTGCAGAGCCGGGCCCGCATCCAGACCGAGGTGCGTCAGCTCGCCATCGCCGGCACCGTGCTGATGGGCGCGCTGCTGCTGCTGGCGTTTGGCTCGGTGGCGGCGCTGGTGGTGGCGTTTTTGCCGGTGGCCAGCGGCGTGGTGGCCGGCATCGTGGCGGTGAGCCTGGCCTTTGGCACGGTGCACGGCTTGACGCTCGGCTTTGGCAGCACCCTGATCGGCGAGGCGGTGGACTACGCCATCTACTTTCTGATCCAGGCCCGGGGCGCCGGGGCAGGCGCGGCGGCTGGTGCGGCGGCCGGTGCGGCCGCTGCTGCGTTGGCTGCTGCGGCGGCCGGT
>JANMKO010000669.1:0-1604 GCA_031372085.1 Betaproteobacteria bacterium | reverse complement strand
CGGCGGCGCTGGGCGGGGTGGTGCTGGGTTGAAATTGAGGTTGTGCGCCTACACTGACTTGCAAAGACCCGACACGATCAGCCCACATCGAGCCGACACCGACACCCCTGGATTTGCCATGACTGAAATCGAAGTTCAACTGCTTGAACGACTGAAGAAACTGCCGCCCAGCCGCGTGGCCGAGGTGGTGGACTTTGTGGAGTTTCTCGCGTCGCGAGAAGAGCGTGCAGCCGCAGCACAGCGGCTCACTGAGGGGCTGGCGCGACTTGATGCACTGAAGCTGCCGCTCGTCACCGACGATGAGGTGGAAACCGAAGTTGACGCGGTGCGGCAGGACCGCCGGAGCGGGCGCCTGAGCCAGGGCGCCTGATTTGTGCGCTTTGTTCTCGACACCAATCTACTCGTTTCAGCTGTCATCTCCGCCGGGCTGCCTCGGCGCCTGCTCGACGGCGCCAAGGCCGGTGAGTTCGAGTTGTGCACCAGCGAGACATTGCTGTCAGAGTTGCTCGATGTCCTGGCACGCAGCAAGTTTGCCGCCCGTTTGGCGCAAGCCAGCTTGACACCAGTCGCCATCGTTGATGACCTGCGTCGCCTGGCTGTCGTTGTGTCACCGCACCGTGTGCCGCAGGTGGTGCTCAACGATCCCGACGACGACCCTGTGCTGGCGGCCGCACTGGCAGGCAGCGTTGATCTGATTGCCTCAGGTGACAAGCGCGACTTGCTGCCACTGGTCTGCTATCAGGGCATTGATATCTGCACCGCCCGTGAGGCAGTCAACCGACTGGAAGCCCGTCTCAAGCCCCGCCATCCGCCGTGATCGCCTCGATCTCGGTTTGCAGCGCCAGCCAGCGCTCTTCCAGCACGGCCACCTCGGCGCTCAAGTGGTTCAGCCGCCGGCCGGCCTCAGCCAGATCAGGGCCCGCCAGTTTGCCGCTGGCCAGCCGGGCTTCGAGTTGCACCCGCTCGGCCGCCAGCGCCTCCATCCGGCTGTCGATCTGTGCCACCTCGGTGCGCAGCGGCCGGCTGCGGTTGGCGGCCTGGCTGCGTGATTGGGCCGATTGTTTGCGCTCATCGCGCTTGAAGGTGCCGGGCGCCGACGCCCCGGCCGCCGTCGCGCGGGCCACCGATTTGGGCGTGGCGGCGGGCGCGGTGCTGCGCACCGGAGCGGTGTCGGATGGCGCGGCCGAACTGGCGGCGGCCGGCGCCAGAAACCCCGGCACCGGCGGCGCCGGCAGGCCCCGGGCATTGGCACGCGACACGTCCAGCAGCCATTTCTGGTAGTCGTCCAGGTCACCATCAAACGGCATCACCCCGCCGGCGGTGACGAGCCAGAACTCGTCGCACACCTCGCGCAACAGCGACCGGTCATGGCTGACCAGCATCACCGAGCCTTCAAACTCGTTCAGCGCAATCGACAGCGCTTCACGGGTGTTCAGATCCAGGTGGTTGGTCGGCTCGTCCAGCAGCAGCAGGTTGGGGCGTTGCCAGACGATGGTGGCCATCACCAGCCGGGCCCGCTCACCGCCTGACAACGTGCCCACGGTCTGGTGCACCATCTCGCCGACAAAGCGGAACTTGCCCAAAAAGTCGCGCAGCGATTGCTC
>JANMKO010000664.1:0-3936 GCA_031372085.1 Betaproteobacteria bacterium | reverse complement strand
GTGGCTGGCCAGGTCGCGGCGGTACATCAGGCCGGTCTGGCGTTGCTCGGGGCTGATGGCCAGCTCGGCGCGGATGTTGTGCATGCCCGCACTCAGCGTGATGGCCTGCAGCCGCTGCGGCTGGCCGGCGGGCGCGGCGGCGGTCTGGGCTGCGGCCGGCAGGCTGGCCAGCGCCAGCACGGCGCACAGCGCGCCGCCGGCCCGCCGCGTCCAGCGGCCCCAGCCCTGTGCGGGCTTGACGTGAATCATGTAAAAAACCTCTGACAGCGCGTTAAATGGCCGATGGCGGCGGCTGGCTGGATGCCCGGCCGCGCGCCCATCATTTCACCACGCCCGATCGCCCCGACGCCGTGCCCACGCCACCCCCCAGCGCCCCGCCCATCGCCCCGCGGCCATTCCCGCCGGCAGCGCCGCTGCCAGCCCTGCCGCCAACGCGCGCCAGCCTGGGCGACGATCTGGCGGTGCTGGACGACCCCGTGGTGCAGCGCGGCTTTACCCGCTACAGCGCCGATGCAGCGGGGCAGCGCATTGCCGATTCATCGCTGCGCATCAGCGGCATGCACTGCGCCGCCTGCGCCGGGCTGATCGAGTCGGCCCTGCGCCGGGTGCACGGCGTGCTGGACGCCAGCGTCAGCGCCGCCGGTGAGCGGGCGCGGGTGCGCTGGTTGCCGCAGCACACGCGCGCCGCCGCGCTGGTGGCCGCCATCCGCGCCGCCGGTTACGACGCCACCCCCGACGCTGCGCTGGCCGCGCGGCAGGCCCGCAAGCTGGCGCACCGGGCGGCGGTGTGGGCGTTTTTTGTGGCGTCGTTTTGTGCCATGCAAGTGATGATGCTGGCCACACCCAGCTACGTGGCCGGCCCCGGTGAGCTGGCACCCGACCTGCGCCAGCTGCTGAACTGGGGCAGCTGGCTGCTCACCTTGCCGGTGATGGTGTTCTCGGCCGGGCCGTTTTTCAGTGGCGCCTGGCGCAGCCTGCGGGCGCGCCGCATCGGCATGGACGTGCCGGTGGCGCTGGGCGTGCTGGTCACCTTCGTGGCCAGCAGCGGGGCCACATTTGCGCCCGGCGGCGTGTTTGGCAGCGAGGTTTATTTTGATTCGCTGACGATGTTTGTCGGCTTTTTGCTGGCCGGCCGGCTGCTGGCGCTGCGCGCCCGGCACCGCGTGGCGCAGGTGCTGGAAGCCGCACTGGACGGCCTGCCCGACACCGCGCTGCGGCTGCGCGACGATGGCCAGATCGAGACCGTGAGCGTGCAGCGCCTGGCCCCGGGTGACCGGGTGCGGGTGCCGGTGGGCCAGGCCTTCCCGGCCGACGGGCGGGTGCTGGTGGGCAGCACGCAGGCCGATGAATCCCTGCTCACCGGTGAGAGCGTGCCGGTGGCCAAGCCCTGCGGCGCGGCGGTGGTGGCCGGCAGCCTGAACCGGGGCGCACCGGTGCTGGTGGGCGTTGAGCGGGTGGGCGCCGACACCCGCATCGAGGCCATCGCCGCGCTGATGCGCGACGCGATGAGCCAGCGCCCGGCACTGGCCGGCGCCGCCGACCGCTGGGCCGGGCCGTTTTTGTGGGCCGTGCTGCTGCTGGCGGCCGGCGCGGCGGCGCTGTGGAGCGTGATCGACCCAGCGCGGGCGGTGGCGGTGGCCGTGTCGGTGCTGATCGTCACTTGCCCGTGTGCGCTGTCACTGGCCGCGCCGTCGGCCCTGCTGGCGGCGGCCAGCGCGCTGGCCCGGCGCGGCGTGCTGCTGCAGCGGCTGGATGCGCTGGACGCGCTGACCCAGGTGCAGCGCTTCTACCTCGACAAGACCGGCACGGTCACCGATGAGCAATTGCAGTGCACCGGCATGGTGAGGCTGGCGGCCACAGCCGGCAGCGCGGTGGCAGGCGATGCGGGCAGCCGCCGTGCGAGGGTCAGTGATGCTGGGCAAAGTGATGCGGGGCAAAGTGATGCAGGGCGCAGCGATGCAGGGCAAAGCGATGCAGGGCGCAGCGATGCGGGGCTGTGGGCCCATGCCGCCACGCTGGCCGGCTGGTCCAGCCATCCGCTGGCCCGGGCACTGGTGCTGGCGCATGCCCAGACGCAAGCGGCAGTGCAGGCGGCCGCAGATCACCCGGACGGCCCGGACGGCGCGGACGGCCCGGACGACCCGGAAGGTCTCGCGGGCCCGGACGCCCCGCCGCGCTGGCGCGACGTGCAAGAGACGCCCGGCCAGGGCATGCAGGCGATCGACGCCAGCGGCCGCTGCTGGCGCCTGGGCCGCGCCGACCCCGCCGCCAATCCTGCCGCCGATCCTGTTGCCGATCTCGCTGCCGATCTCGCTGCCGATCCTGCCGCCAACCCCGCCGCCGGGCCGTCCCACAGCCACGCCGCCACCTGGCTGGCCTGCGACGGCCAGCGGTTGGCGCGCTTCGATTTTGACGAGGTGCTGCGCCCCGACGCCCGCAGCGCGGTGGCGTCGCTGCGCGCCCGTGGCTTGCAGGTGGTGCTGCTGTCGGGTGACCGGCCCGAGCGCGCCCAGCGCATGGCGGCGCTGCTGGGCGTCAATGCGGTGATCGGCGGGGCCACGCCCGAGCGCAAGCTGGCCGAGGTGGCCGCTGCCCAGGCCCAGGGCTGGCGGGTGGCGATGGTGGGCGACGGCATCAACGACGCGCCGGTGCTGGCGCGCGCCGACGTGTCGTTTGCGATGGGGCAGGGCGCACTGGTGGCCCGCGCCCAGGCCGACGCGGTGATCGTCTCGAACCGGCTCACTGACCTGGTGCTGGCCCACACGCTGGCCCGGCGCACGCTGCGCGTGGTGCGACAGAACCTGGTCTGGGCGGCGGCCTACAACAGCGCCTGCATCCCGCTGGCGCTGGCGGGCTGGCTGCCGCCGTGGGCCGCCGGGCTGGGCATGGCCAGCAGCTCGCTGTTGGTGATCCTGAACGCGCTGCGGCTGGCGCGCTGATGTTGGCCCAGAGATGTTGGCCCAGAGATGTTGGCGCAGGATGTGGGCCCGGCGGCGGGTGCGGCAGGTCGTCTGCGGCCAGCCGGCACGTTGGCCTACGGGCGCGCTGGGCCTTGCCTGTGCATCATCAAGCCGGCCAACCGACAAAGGCGACGATGGAAATTCTGTACCTGTTGATCCCCCTGTCGGCCGTGCTGGTGCTGCTGATCCTGGGGGTTTTTGGCTGGGCCTTGCAGGCCGGCCAGTTTGACGAGATCGAGCGCGAGGGCGAGCGTATTCTGCAAGGCGATGCGGCGCCGGTTGACGCGGATCAAACAGCGGGCCGGCCGGTGCCGGAACAATCGCGCCCGACCCAGCCCGGTCAGTATTGAAATCCTGCAAGGAGTGCTTCATGGTCAGTCGCTCGATGAATGCCCCGTCCGCCATCGACGCCCTCTCGGCCACCACCGCCGTGCGCGCCAGCCCGGTGGCCGCCGAATACAGCGACACCGTCGTGCGCTGGTTTGCGCTGGCGGCCGTGCTGTGGGGCATCGTCGGCATGCTGGTGGGGGTGCTGATCGCCGCCGAGCTGGCCTGGCCCGACATCAGCCTGGGCATCCCCTGGTTGAGCTACGGCCGACTGCGCCCGCTGCACACCAATGCAGTGATCTTTGCCTTTGGCGGTTGCGCGCTGTTTGCCACCAGCTACCACGTGGTGCAGCGCACCGGCCAGACCCGGCTCTTCATGCCCAGACTGGCGATGTTCACCTTCATCGGCTGGCAGCTGGTGATCGTGGCGGCGGCCATCTCGCTGCCGCTGGGCTTCACCCAGGGCAAAGAGTACGCCGAGCTGGAATGGCCCATCGACCTGTTGATCGCCGTGGTGTGGGTCAGCTATGCCATCGTTTTCTTCGGCACGGTGGGCACCCGCAAGATCCGCCACATCTACGTGGCCAACTGGTTTTTTGGCTCGTTCATCCTGGCGGTGGCGCTGCTGCACATCGTCAACGGCGCGGCC
>JANMKO010000786.1:0-3481 GCA_031372085.1 Betaproteobacteria bacterium | reverse complement strand
GGCAGGTCAAGATCCAGCAGCACCAGGTCGGCGTCGTGCGCCAGCGCCAGGCCCTCGGCCCCCGTGTGGGCGCACACCAGCGTGACGCCGGGCCGGCGCGCCAGCAACTGGCGCATCAATTCGATGTCGCCCACGTTGTCCTCGATGTAGAGCACGCTGCCGATGCTCACACTCGGCATGGCCGATACGCTGGCCAGCACCACCGTGCGGCTGGGCTCGCCCGCCGGGCGGGGCAGGCGCAGGCTGAACACCGAGCCCTCGCCCGCGCGGCTGGTCACGCCCAGCTCACCGCCCATCAGCGCGCACAGCTTGCGGCAGATCACCAGGCCGATGCCGGTGCCCTGGGTTCCCTGGTCGCCCTGGCCACCCGGCGCGCCGGGCAGGCCGTGCCGCTCTCGGCCCAGCCGGTGAAACGGCGTGAACAGCTCGCCGATCTGCGACTCGCTCATGCCGATGCCGGTGTCTTCGACTTCCACCACCACCTCGCCCACCGCGCCGGGCCGGGTGCGCAGCGTCACCCGGCCGCCGGGGCGGTTGTATTTGACGGCATTGCCCAGCAGGTTGATCAGCACCTGGCGCAGCCGCAGCGCGTCGGCCTGCACCCGGTCGGCCTGCGGCGACAGTGACAAATCCAGCGCCACGCCGGCCTGCAAAGCGGCCGGTTCGACCATCGCCATCGCCTCTTGCGCCAGATCGGCCAGCGACACCGGCGCCAGCGTCAGCCGCAGGTGGCCGGCTTCCATGCGCGACAGGTCAAGCACGTCATTGATCATGTCCAGCAGATGCCAGCCGGCCTGGCGGATCTGCGCCAGGCCGTGGCGCTGGTCCAGCGTGTCGCCGTCGTCGTCCGGCCCGTCGCCGCCGCCCGTGCGGCCCAGCATCTGGGCAAAACCGATGATGGCGTTGAGCGGGGCGCGCAACTCGTGGCTCAGGTTGGCCAGAAACTCGCTTTTGGTGCGGCTGGCCACCTCGGCGTCGTCGCGCTCACGCTCGGCCTCGCGCAGCCGCAGCACCTGGGTCAGCTCTTGCAGCGCGCCCATCGTGGCCACCGGCTGGCCGTCGGCGTCGCGCAGCGTATGCAGCGTGGCCGCCACCTGCAACACCCGGCCGTCGGGCGTCAGGTAGCGCTGGCGCCGGGCCAGGCCGCCGCCCACTGCGGCGGCGGTGCCGTCGTCGCCCTGCACATCGGGCAGTTGGAAGTCGGCCAGCGGGCGCTGTAGCAAGTCGGCCGCGGTGCAGCCCATCATCACGCAGAAGGCCGGGTTGGCCTCGATGATCAAACCCGGCGGGCTGACCACGGTGACGCCGATGCTCACGCTGTCGAAGATGGCGCGAAAGCGCTGCTCACTGACCGCCAGCGCGCGCTCGGCCTGGCGCCGCTCATCGATCTCGGCGCGCAGCGCGGTGGTGCGCTCTTGCACCCGGTCTTCGATGCGGCGCAGCCGGCCGGTCAGCGCCAGCAGCAGCGCGCTGAGCATGGCCGCGCCCAGCACCGCCGGCAGCGCCAGCAGCCAGACCGACGTGAACAGCCGGTTGTCGGCGGTGGCCGGCTCACTGATCAGCAGGTTCAGCCGCTGGCCCGCCAGCACCACCTGGCCGGCCTGGTGGCGGATGGCGCTGCCCAGCGCGTCGGCCTCACAGCCCGGCGGGCCGGCCAGCCGCTGGCGGGGCGGGCCGCCGTCGTCGGGGCCGTCGGTCAGGCAGACGCGCAGGTTGGGGTCGTCATCGTCCGGCAGGGCACTGCGCAGCAAGGGGCCGGCCTGCACCACCACAAACACCAGCCGGGTCGCGCTGCTGCGCCCGGCAGCGGCGGGCACCGATTGCAGGATCAGCAGTGCATGCGGGGCCGGCACGGCGCCCGCAGCGGCGGTCGGGGTCGGCACGGCGCCCGCCGGGGCGGTCAGACCTGGCGCGGTGCCCGCCGGGGCGGTCGGGTCTGGCATGGCGCCCTGCGGGCTGGTCTGGCGCGGCAGGGCGGCCCCTGTGCCGGCCCGGGCTGCCGACCGGCGCGCCGTGGCGTCGAGCGCCCCCAGCCCCGGTGCCGCGCTGAAGGCCACCGGCACATCACCGGCCAGTGCGCGGTCCAACGCCCGGCGCAGCGCGGGTGTGAGTGCCAGGTGGCGGTCGGCTGCGGCCTGGGCACCGGGCAGGGCTTGCAGGGCGGGCAACGCGCCCGCTGCGCTGCCGCTGGCCAGCAACGGGCCCAGCCGCCAGTCGCCGGCGTCGGCGTCGCCCGTGCTGCCGGTTGGGCCGGCGGGGCGGTTGCCGGCTGGGTTGACGGTGGCCCGGTCGATCCAGCCGATGGCCTGCAGGCCGGGCACCCGCTCCATCCAGCCGGTGGCCAGTTGGCCAAACAGCCCCGGCGGCAAGGTGTCGCCGCCAGCCGCCAGCACGCCGCGCAAAGCCAGCACGGTGTGCACCGGGTCGGTGAATGATTGCTGCATGCGCAGCCGGCGCGCGTTGGCATCGCGGTCAAAGGTGTTTTGCAGCCGCAGTTCATCCCGTCGCGCCACCTGGTCAAAGCCCGGCAGCATCACCGCCACCAACAGCACCAGCGGCAGCGCCACCAGGCGCCGGCGCGGCCGCCACGGCGCCGGTGGCCGGGCCAGCCAGCACAGCAACACCGGCGCCGTGACCACGATGCCCGCCACATCGGCAATGAAGCGGCCCACCGCGCTGGCCAGTTGCGGCCGGGCCAGCGGCAGCGCGGCGGCGGCATCAGCCCCCCATTGCGCCAGCAGGCTGGCCAGCACGCCCACGCCGGCCGCTGCCGGGGCGGCCACCAGCACAAAGCGGCGCAGGCGCGGTGCGTCGTCGAGCCGAAGCAAGTCAGGGTCTGTGCTGTGGCGCATCAACCAGCCGGCGGTGATGGCCTGCAGGCCCAGCACGGCGGCCTCGATCAGCGCGGGCTGGGCGGCACTGCCGCCGGCCAGCTGGGCCACCAGCACACCGGCCAGCGCCGACGGCACCGTCCAGCGGCCCCGCGACATGGCCGCCGCCACCGCCACGCCCAGCACCACCGACAGCGGCGCCAGCGCGGCCGAGCCCAGCGTGTAGGTGGGCAGCAGCGCCTGCAGCCCACCGCACAGCAGGGCCAGCAACAGCGCGCGCAGCCAGGTGCGTGGCCAGCGCGTGGTGGCTTGTGGGGCCGGCTGGGCGGCCTGGGCAGGCTGGGCGGGCAGGGCGGCGGTGGGGGGCAGCAGGTCGGCCATTTTTTTCACACAGGGCCGCCGCAGTATGCCCAGCCGTCGGCGGCGTGGCACCTGGGGTTGACGGTGGCAACGCCCTCAAGCAAGCCTGCGGACCGGCGATGGGTGGCCGGGGCGGCGGCGGGGTGGCAGGCGTGGTGGCAGGTGCGGTGGCAGGCGTGGTGGCAGGTGCGGTGGCAGGCGTGGTGGCAGGCGCTGTGGCGGCGGCTTTCTACAATTCACCGATGGCCGTGAAATGACCCGTTGAAAACAAACCGACCTGTGCACCGGCC
>JANMKO010000006.1:0-5249 GCA_031372085.1 Betaproteobacteria bacterium | reverse complement strand
TGCACTTCGTCGATCACCGAGCGCAGGCGCTGCTCAAATTCACCCTTCATGCTGGCACCGGCCTGCAGCAGGCCGACATCGAGCGAGCGCAACTGCACGTCTTTCAAGCTGGGCGGCACGTCGCCCCGGGCGATGCGCTGCGCAAAGCCCTCCACCACCGCCGTCTTGCCCACACCCGCCTCACCGACCAGGATGGGGTTGTTCTGGCGCCGCCGCATCAGGATATCGACCACCTGGCGGATCTCGTCGTCGCGACCGACGATCGGGTCCATCTTGCCGCCCCGGGCCTGCTCGGTCAGGTCAACGGTGAACTTCTTCAGCGCCTCTTGCTTGCCCATCGCCGCCGGGGCGATGGCGCCGCTGGCCTCACCGGGCGTGCCGCTGCCGGCGTTGCCCGACGAGCCGTCACTCGCACCCTGGCCGTCCTCGGGTGAGCCGGCGACGATCTTGCTCAGCGCGTCGGCCAGGTCATCGACCTTGATGCGCTCAAACTGCCGGCTGATGGCGGTGAGCGCGTTGCGCAGGTTCTTCGTCTTGAGCATGCCCACCAGCACATAGCCGGTGCGCACCACGCTGTCGCCGTACAACAAGCTGCCGTAAACCCAGCCGCGCTCGATGGCGTCGGCGATGTTCTCGGCGATGTCGGAGATGCTGGTGGCGCCGCGCGGCAGGCGGTCGAGGGCGCTGGTCAGGTCTTTGGCCAGCACCGACGCATCGAGCGCGCAGTGCTTGATGATGCGGTGCCAGTCTGAATCTGCGCTTTGCAGGATTTGCGCCAGCCAGTGCTCCAGCTCGACATACGGGTTGCCACGCAGCTTGCAGAACACGGTGGCGCCTTCCACCGCCTTGTAGGCCAGCGGATTGAGCTTGCCGAACAGCGTGACACGGTTGATCTCTGCCATGGGGTGCTTTCTCAAGAAGGCGAGGGGTTGGGGACGAGCGTCAATACGGCCGGCTGCTGGCCCGGTGGCCGGCCCAGCCAGGTGGTCCAGCCCAGGCGGCCGTAGAGGCCGGGGCGGCAGGCGGGCACTTGGGCCTTGTGCAACTCCAGCCGCAAATCCCAGCCGAACTCATGCCCGACATAGTGTTTGAGCAAGGCTTGCAGCGCTGGTAGCGCGCTGCCCACCGGCAGCAGGGCCTCAAAGGCGGGTAGCGTCAGCGGGCCGATGTGCACCCGAAAATGGTGTTGGCGGTCATACACCGCCTGGCCCAGCACCGCGCTGACCCCCAACTGCGAGGTGGACATGCGGCGCGACGCGGCACGCCGGCCGATGCGGCTGCGCTCAGAGGCGGGCAGCGGCATCCAGCGGCCGACAAACTGCTGCACCCGCACCTGCAAGCCCAGATAGCCCGACAGCAGGTGCGCCAGCCCGTCGGCATGGCGCACCTGGCGCGACAGCAGGCCGGCAAAGGCCAGCCGCACATCGTCGGGTGCGGCGTCGCGCTGGCGATACGCGCTGCCGGCCACGCCGATCATCGAGCCCACGTAGTCGGCAAAGCGGTCTTCGGCCGGCCGGTCCAGGCTGGCGGTGGGCTGGGCCTGCGACCAGGCGCGGTAAAACAGCAGCAGCAGCCGGTGGTGGAACATGTCGGCAAAGCGGCCAAAAGTCTCGTCGCCCTTGTGCATGCGGCGCTCACGCGCGTAGGCGGTGAGGTGCAGCGGCAGTGGGCCGTTGGGGCCGAAAAGGCCAAAAAACCGCACCTCGATGCGCGGCCGGCCGCTGCGATCAGCCAGATCAACCGCCGACAGGCTGCTGGGCGCAAACGACAAGTCGGCCGCCTGGCCCAGACGCACCGGCTCATCCACCGGACGGCGGGCGGTGCCCAGGCGCGGTTTGTCGGCATGGTGGGCCTCAAGCCGGCGCATGACACGGTAAAAATCAAACTGGTGCGGGGCGGCGGCCACGTCCCGCAAGGGGTCTGGGCGCACTGGGCTGCGCACAACCACGCCGGCCACGGCCGCAGCGGCCACAGCGGCCACAGCGGCCACGGCCGCACCGGCCTGCGCCTGGCCGGGCAGCGCCCCGTTGGCGGCCGCCACGCCGGGCGCATCCTCGCTGGCCGCATCCTCGCTGGCCGCACCCGCGCCGCCCGCATCCGGCGGCGCGATCAGAAGATCGGGCGTGTGCCGCACCGGGGCCTCCCGCTCAGGATGTCACCACGGCTGGGCGAGTGCAGCCGCAGCTGGGTGAAGCCGTTGATCGACACGTGGCGGGCGATAAAGCGCTCCAGCACGCAGCCCAGCAAAAAGGCACTGGCGCCCTCGAATGACAGGTCATCGGCCTCCATCGTCACCGCCACGCCCCGGCCAAAGGTGATCGGGCCGGGCATCGGCAGCCGCCGCACCACCGATTGCAGCTTGACCGAGCGCAGGCCGTCGATCTGGCGCTGGGCGCCGGCATCGCCCGTGGGCGCGTACAGCCGCAAGATCTGGCGCAGCGCGGCCGCCCCTTCATCGGCGTTGGTGTCGGTCAGCGACAGGTGGTTGAGTGTCAGCTGGTTGATCAGCTTCCAGGCCAGGTTGGCCTCGCGCAGCGCCGACATCGGGCGCGACGGGCCTTTGATCACCTGGATGCTCTTGACCGGTGCGGTCTGTGCCAACGTCAAATCACCTCGCGCGTGGCCCACCGGCATCAGCACCGGCAGATCCCGGTTGGTGCACAGTGCGCGCACGCCGATCTGGCGCAAGTCGGCTGAAAACGGCGCCTCTTGGGCATCAACCACTGACAAATACACCTCCGTGCCGATGTAGGCGGTGCGCGGGCCGTCGCGCTGCTGCACTTGCGACATCAGCCGCGGCTCACGCTGCACCGAGAAATAGCTTTGCTGCGCCGGGCCCTCGGTGTGGAAGGCGTTGTAGAACGGCAAGAAGCGCCATTCACTGTGGCTGCCGCTGCCGTAGCCCACCACGTCCAGCACCGTGTGCACCTCAAAATCCATCGGCCGTGTGCGGTCAGGCACGACATGGAAATCAGCGCTGTCGGTGCCCACATGGATGCGGTCGCAGCGGCGCTCCAGCAGGTTGATGGCCGGCACGCAGTGCAGCGCCAGGCTGCTGGCATCCACCGACTGAAGCAAGGCGTTGTCCAGCCGCGAGAACAGGATGACGATATCGACCTCATTGCCCGCATGGCGGCGCAGGGCCGGCCCGATGCCCGCCAGATCAAAGAACAGAAACCGCTGCGGAAACGCAAAATATTCTTGCAGCAGGCGGTAGCCCTCAAAACCGTGCAAGGTCTGCGGCAGCAGGGCTTGTGCGTCGTCAAAGCCGCTCAACTCGATGCAGTCGGCGTCTATCGCCTCATGCCAGGCGGCCGGTCGCTGGGTGGGCAGCACCAGCACGCCCAGCGCATGGCCGCCCACCAGCTCATGCAGCCGGTAGGCCACCTCGTCCAGCCCGCTGCAATGCAGCTGCAGATCGTCCAGCGCGAGCTGTGAAAAATCGAGCCCGGCCGTGCAGCGCAGCCGCATGCGCAGGCCAGACCGGTACTTGCGCCATTCCGGCACGGCGGCCATCGGCAGATCAGCGGCGTGGCTGAAGTATTCCACCTGCGTCAGCGCCAGCGGCCACATCGTCAGCGTTTGCGAGGTGCGGAACTCACACGCCGTGGCGCCCGCCTTGCCGGCCTGGCCCAGCATCACGCTGCCCCGCGCAAGCGGGACGCCTTTGGCCAGGCTCGGGTCGGCCAGATCGGGATGGACCTGGGCCATCAACATCGCGGGCGTGGGCGCCAGAAACTGCGGATAGACGATCTCCAGCAGCCGCTGGGTGAAGCGCGGAAACTCGGCATCGATCTTGAGCTGGATGCGCCCGGCCAAAAACGCAAAGCCCTCCAGCAGGCGCTCGACATACGGGTCGGTCACCTCCAGCCCCTCCAGCCCCAGGCGCGAGGCGATCTTCGGAAACTGCTGGGCAAACTCGGCGCCCATCTCTCGCAGATGGCGCAACTCTTCGTTGTAGTAGCGCAGCAGTCGGGGGTCCATCGGGCGGGTGGGGTCAGCGATGCCAGGTCAGCGGTCTGCCTCGCGCACCGCCACGCGGCCGGTTTCGAGGTCGATATCGGTGTGCAACAGCAGCTCTAGTGGCACCGGCTGCGCCCAAAGCTGCCCGCTGATGCGAAAGCCGATCAGGTTGTGGTGATCGAGCTGGGCGTTGGACAGCATCACCTCCACCACCAGCGTGGCCGGCAGGATTCGCGGCTCATGGTCGAGGATGGCCTGCTTGACGCGGGACTGAAGCTTGACCAGGTCAACCCCCGAGGTGGACAGCCCCGACAGTGCCGGCAAACCGTAGTTGAGCACCGAGCTGCGTGCCTGCGGCGCCTTGGACCAATCCATGCCGTCGCCGGGTGAGGTGGCGTTGAACAGCCAGGCCAGATCCCGCAGCACCATGTCGCGCAAGCGGCTGCGGTTGATGACACGGGCTTCGCCGGTCTCGGCCCGCGACGCCGGGTCTTCGTCGGTCAGCCGGTCGAGCAGCGCCGGCTGCAATCGATCTTGGGCGCGCAGCGTGGCCATGGCGGGGCAAGCGCTGCCGGGCCTGATCAGCCGACAGCCGGATCAAGCACCACCGAGCGCAAATCCATCAGGCCGAACTCGGCACTGTCGGTGGTGATCAGGCGCTGGCCCAGCCCACAAAAGACGCCCGGCGCCACCTCGCGCCAGTCGGTGCTGCGCGCTAGGGCCAGCAGGTTGCCGGCGGCCAGATCGGTGTCCGGGTAGCGGGTGGGGATCAGGCCGACCACGTCGCCGCCGTTGGTGAACTCGAAGTGCGCCGGCATCCACACCGCATCACGCAGGTCTTCGGGCGGATCGATGTCCACCTTGGCCAGGCGGCTCCAGGGCAGCCAGTAATAACGGCCGTTGATGATGGCCTCCAGCGTGGGCCCGAGCCGGCCATCGGCATCGGCAATCCAGGTGAAGGCATGGCCATCGGCGGTGCCGGCGCTGGCGGGTGCTAACGCCAGCGCTTGCTCACGCAGGTGCTGGGCGGCGGCCGGCTCACCGCGGCCGTCGCGCAGCAGCGCCTCGATCAGCAGGGCCACCCAGGTTTCGGGCTCACCAAACAGCACCGGCACCTTCTGGCCGGCAAAAACCTGCATGCGCAGGGTTTCGCAGGCAATGGCCTCGCGGTAGGTCTGCACCATCGGCAACGTGCCCGCATCGAGTTCAAGCGACACATTGAGCTGGTTCAACGCCCGCTCCCACTGCCCCAGCACACACAGCAACTGAAACAGGAAGACGCGCAG
>JANMKO010000771.1:0-6334 GCA_031372085.1 Betaproteobacteria bacterium | reverse complement strand
CTCAGCGGCTGGCCTTTGCCGCGCCCGCGCTGCGCCGCACCGGCACGGTAGAGCCCGCGTTGCGGGCCCAGGCCGTGGCCGCACTCGGCCTGGCCGATGCGGCCGTGCTGCGGCGGGAGTGGATCGACAACGGCCCCGGCTGGATGGCCGCGCTGCTGGCCGACGCCGCCACCGTGCTGGCGCTGCGGCCCGACTTTGTGGCCATGCGCGGCCTCAAGCTGGGCGTGGTGGGCCCGCACCCGGCCGGCAGTGACTGCCAATTTGAGGTGCGGGCCTTTGTGCCCGGGCTGGGCGTGCCCGAAGACCCGGTCACCGGTAGCCTGAACGCCGGCCTGGCGCAGTGGCTGATGGGCGCCGGCCTGGCGCCCCCCCGCTACACCGCTGCCCAGGGCACTGTGCTCGGCCGCGCCGGCCGGGTGTTTGTGGCCCAGGAGGGCGCCGACATCTGGATTGGCGGTGCGGTGTGTGCGGTGGTGTCGGGCCAGGTTGATCTGTGACGGGCGGGCCTGGCCCCTTCTCCCGCACGCGGGAGAAGGCTGGGATGAGGGCGCAGCGAGCGGCTGCGGCGCCGAATCACCGCCTGAGCGCCCACCAGATCGACCGGTGCCGGTGTGGCCTGGCGCTGCATCAAGACTGGCCCGCAGCACCCGTCTCATAGACCCGCCGCAACAGCGCCAGCAGCGCCAGCCGGTCGGGCAGGGCGGCGCCGCTGGACGTGCGGGCGGCAATCACCTTGTCCAGCGCCACCGTCAGCCCATGGCGCTCCACCGACGCCACCCGGTGCCGCGACCGGCCGTTGTGGTCGGTCCAGGTGGCCACCAACGTCAGCACCGGGCCCATCTGGCGCTCAATCCAGCCAAACCGGATGCCGGCCGCGCCGGTGCGGTTCAGCTTGGTCAGCCGGCCCTCCTTGATGTGGCCGCCGGGTGGCAGGGTCTTGGGCAGGCGCATATCGCGGGCGGTTTTTTCGGCGGCCAGACGCGACAACTCAGGGCCGCCGTATTTGCCCGACGAGAAATACCAGGATTTGCCGGCGCCGCCGCCGTCAACGCGCAACTGGTGGCCTTCGATCACGCCTTTGCGCTGGATGGTGACAATGTGGGAGTGGGTTGCAATCATGGTTTGCTCAAAATGACACCGGCAGCGTCGTTGCGCTGTTGCCGGCCTTGGTAAGTCCCTGCGACGCCGACGGATCGGCAGGCGGCCCGCATTCTCACCGGGTGCCACCCCTGCATTTGTTGCTGTCGCGGTGCTTTTCAAGCACTGTTTCAGCCCTTACCAGTTGCAACCGGGTGGTCGTCGCCAGGCCGCCCCAACCCTGGCCAGGAGCCCATCTGATGAGAACCGGCGTCTTCAATTTTCTGCAACAAGACCGCGTGCACTTTGGTACGCCGGTGGCCGATGCGCTGCGCAGTGAGGCCACCCAGCGCGGCGCCCAGCGCATCTTTGTCGTCACCAGCCGGTCACTGAACCGCAACACCACCGCCGTGCGTGACGCGCTGGCGCCCATCGCGCCCCGGGTGGTGGGGCTGTTTGACGAGTGCATCGAGCACACCCCGCGTGAGACGGTGATCGCGCTGGCGCAGGCGCTGCGCGCGGCCCGGGCCGATCTGGTCGTCAGCATTGGCGGTGGCACGGTGATCGACACCGTCAAGGTGGCGCTGGTGGCGCTGGCAGAAGGCCTGACGCGGATCGAGCAGCTGGACGACTGGCACCTGCGCATGGCGCCCGACGGCAGCCGCGTGGTGCCGCAGCCCCGCCCGCCACCGTGCCGGCAGATTGCCGTGCCCACCACCTTGTCGGGCGCCGAGTTCAGTGACCTGGGCGGCTGCACCGACCGCCGTTTTGGCACCAAGCAGGGCTATACCGGGGCTTTCATCGGCGCGGCGGCGGTGATTCTGGACCCGCGCATCACCGTGCACACGCCCAGCCGGCTGTGGCTGTCCACCGGCGTGCGCGCCATCGACCATGCGGTGGAGGCGCTGTGCTCGGTCAACGCCCAGCCGCTGGTGGACGCCACCAGCGTGCGCGCGCTGCGACTGCTGGCGCGCTCGCTGCGCTGTGATCACGATGTGCCCGCCGATCAAGACGTGCGCCTCGATGCGCGTCTTGATGCACGTCTGGATGCACGTCTCGATGCCCAGCTGGGCGCCTGGCTGGCCGCCTTCAGCATCCGCCGCACCGAGTACGGCGCCAGCCACGGCCTGGGCCATGCACTGGGCGCCGATGCCGGTGTGCCACACGGCATCACCTCGTGCGTGCTGCTGCCCACGGTGATGCGCTTCAATGCCCAGGTGTGCGCCGGGCCGATGGCCGAGATCGCCGCCGCGCTGGCCGGCGCCAGCACAGGCGCTGACGCGCACCCGCCCGCCGCCGACCAGGTGGAGGCGCTGATCCACCGGCTGGGCCTGCCCACCCGCATCGGCCAGCTCGGGGTTGACAGATCGCGGCTGGCGTTGATCGCCCAAAAAGGCATGGCCAACCCGTGGGTGCACAGCAATCCACGGCCGATCCGCGACGCCGCGCAGCTGGAAGCCCTGCTGCAACAGGCGTTTGATGGAGGCTACAGGGCGCCCGCGCCGCAGCGCGGCGCGCGCCGTGATTTAGCACCGGCGCGCCCCCCGGGCCACGGGGGACAGGCGCAGGCCGGGCGTCGATATGGTTCGGTCACCCAAGGTCCAGACCCCGCCGGCGCGCTGCGGCAGGGCCTGAATCGCACAAGGTCCAGACCCTGCCGGCACGCTGCGGCAGGGCCTGAATCCCACAAGGTCCAGACCCCGCCGGCACGCTGCCGCAGGGCCTGAATCGCACAAGGTCCAGGCCCTGCCGGCACGCTGCCGCAGGGCCCACTGGGCCCACCGCCAACCCTGCCGCCGTGACCGCCATGAACTCAAAAATCGCTCTCCGCCTGCTGCCCGCCGTGCTGGCCATCCTGGGTGCCAGCGCCCAGGCTGCCAGTGAGCTGGCCATCACCAACGCGCTGGCCGATGCCACCATTTCTGAGCACGCCAGCCTGGGCGGCGGCACGGCCCCGCAAGGCGCCGAAGCCACGCTGTACAGCATCTACCCGGACAGCTTTCGCAGCGCCACGCTGCTGCGCTTTGACCTGGCACCGTGGGCCGGCCGCACGGTGGACGGCGGCGCCCAGCTCGACCTGGCGTTTCTCGACATGCAGTTTTCATCCAGCATGCAGGTGGTGATCCGGCCGGTGGCCTCTCACTGGGGTGAGTACAGCGTGACCTGGGCCAACTTCGGCGCCAACCTGGGCGCGCCGGTGGGCGGTGGCCTGGTGCTGGCGGCCGACTACAGCCGGGGCGACCGGGTCAGCTTCAGCCTGCCGTCGGCGCTGCTGCAGGGCTGGATCGACCACCCGGCCAGCAACCAGGGCCTGCTGCTGTCGTCCACCTCGGGCCGCGATCTGGTGTTTGCGTCGCGTGAGTTCACGCCCGACGGCGGCCAGGCCGGCGACTGGGCGCCGATGCTGAGCTTTGGCAGCACGCCCGGCATCGCGGCAGCCGTGCCTGAGCCCGAGAGCTGGGCGCTGATGCTGGCCGGGCTGGCCGGCCTGGGCGGGCTGGCGCGGCGCCGCAGGCCGGCTTGACCGGCCAGACAGTCCCGGCCTGACCAGCCAGACAGTCCTGGCCTGCCTGACAGACTTGCCCGGCCTGACAAATCAGCCCGGCCTGACAAGCCTGCCCGGCCTGACAAGCCTGCCCGGCCCGACAAACCTGCCCGGCCTGACAGACTTGCCCGGCCTGACAAACCTGCCCGGCAGCCGCCGCCCGCCGCAGGGCGGTGGCAACATCGGCCGCCATGCCTGCACCCGCCACCGGCCCCCCCGCCGCAGCCCTCGCCACGGCCCCCGCCGACTGGCCCGCCATTGCCGCCGCCCGGGCCTGCGACCCCGCCGCCCGCCTGCCCTTTTTCATCCTCGACAACGGCCAGCCGCAGCGCGCCGGCAGCGTGGCGCGCCGCCACCTGGCGGCGCTGGCGCGCTGGCCCGGGGCGCTGCTGTGCCAACCCGACCGGCTGACGCTGCGCCTGCCCGGCACCGAGCGCCAGGCGTTTTTTGACGAGACCAACCGCTGGCTGCACCAGCAGGGCCTGGTCATCGGCTGGCGCGACGAGACCTACCCGGTGCCGGCCCAGCCCGGCGGTGCGCTGCTGGCCACCATCGAGCGGGCGGCGGCGCGCTTCTGGGGCACGCTCACCTTCGGTGCCCACTGCAACGGCTACCTGGCCGATGCCCACGGCCGGCCCAGCCATTTGTGGATCGCCCGCCGGGCCTTCAACAAACCCACCGACCCGGGGCTGCTGGACAACCTGATTGGCGGCGGTGTGCCGCACGGCCAGAGCCTCGCGCAGGCGGTTGTGCGCGAGGGCTGGGAGGAGGCCGGCCTGCGCCCGGCGCAGATGCACCACCTGGTGGCGGGCCGGCGCTTTGTGCTGGCGCGCGATGTGCCCGAGGGCTTTCAGCATGAAGAGGTCAGCGTTTTTGACCTGCGCCTGCCGGCCGGCCTGACGCCGCAAAACCAGGACGGTGAGCTGCACAGCCTGGCCCTGCTGCCGGTGCCGCAAGCGCTGGCCCACGCCGCAGCGGGCCACATGACGGTAGACGCCGCGCTGGTAACCTTGGATTTTGTGCTGCGCCACCGGCTGCTGGTGGCCGACCACCAGCACCAGCACCAGCACCAACATCTGCAAGCCCTGAGCGACGCGCTGTGGACCGGCCGGGCCCAACTGGGCCGCTGAATCGCCCCGAAGCTGCGTGCCATTCGAGTTCAATCAAACTGAAGTGCCGGGTCAAGCGCCCTGAACCCGGCCCCCACCCACCGCCAGCACACTGCGGACCATGGCCCTGACCCCCCACCTGCCCGGCACCGCCCGTTACACCCGCCCGGCGGTGCTGCTGCACTGGCTGCTGGCGCTGATGATCCTGGGCTCGTTCAGCGTGGGGGTGTACATGAGTGACCTGCCCGTCTCGCCCACCCGGCTCAAGCTGTACAGCTGGCACAAATGGGCGGGCGTGACGATTCTGGTGCTGTCCGCGCTGCGCCTGTTGTGGCGGCTGGGGCACCGGCCGCCGCCCGACGTGCCGATGCCGGCCTGGCAGGCCAGGGCGGCGCACCTGACGCACAGGCTGTTCTACCTGCTGTTTTTTGCCGTGCCGCTGGCGGGTTGGGCCTACAGCTCGGCGGCCGGGTTTCCGGTGGTGTGGTTTGGCGTGCTGCCGCTGCCTGATTTTGTGCCGGTGCACAAACCGCTGGCCGAGATCCTCAAAGCCGTGCACGGCAACCTGGCCTTCGCGCTGGCCGGTCTGGTGCTGTTGCATGTGGCCGGCGCCGTCAAGCACCAGTTCATCGACCGTGACGGGCTGATCCGCCGCATGGGCTGGGGCGCGCGTTGAGCCGGTCTGGCGTTTTTTTGCTGCAACCCCACCCAGGACACCCGATGCCGCGTTTGATGATGTTGCTGGCCACCACGCTGGCCACCACGCTGGCTGGCCCGGCCCTGGCCCAGCAGGTGCTGCCGGCGCAGAGCGAGATCGGCTTTGTCAGCAAGCAGATGGGCGTGCCGGTGGAGGGCAAGTTCAAACAGTGGACTGCCGTCATCAGCTTCGACCCCAAAAAGCCCGAGGCCGGCAAGGTGGGCTTCACCATCCAGACCGGCAGCGCCAGCTTTGGCTCGGCCGAGACCGACGCCGAGGTGCCCAAGGCGGCCTGGTTCAATGTTGCCAAGTTTCCGCAGGCCAGCTTCCAGAGCAGCAGCATCAAGGCGCTGGGCGGCGGCAAATTCGAGGTGCGCGGTGCGTTGCTGATCAAGGGCGACACGCACCCGGTGGTGGTGCAGGTGAGCCTGGTGCAAACCGGCGCGGCCAGCACGGCCACCGGCAGCTTCACCATCAAGCGGCTCGACTTCAAGATCGGTGACGGCGAATGGGCCGACACGTCGATGGTGGCCAATGACGTGACCGTCAAATTCAAACTTGCGCTCAGCGGCATGGCGCCGCTGTGAGCTGTGCCATGCCACCCGGTTTTCTCCGGGTTGCACCCTGTTTCATCCACCCCTGCCAGAAAGCCCCCACCATGATCCGCACCACCCTCGTCGCCACCGCCCTGGCCGCTGCCGCCCTGGGCGCCCAAGCCCAATCGGCCACTTACGCCATCGACCCGACGCACACTTTTGCCACCTTCGAGATCCAGCATTTCGGCACGTCCACCAACCGCGGCCGGTTCGACAAAAAAAGCGGCATGGTCACGCTGGACAAGGCCGCCAAGACCGGCAAGGTGGAGATCACGCTGGAGACCGGCTCGATCAACACCGGCACGACCAA
>JANMKO010000751.1:0-2604 GCA_031372085.1 Betaproteobacteria bacterium | reverse complement strand
GCCACCGTGGTGCTGTGGCCCAAGGGCTACACCATGGCGCTGCGGCCGGTGGGTTGGCGGGGGCAGGCGCTGCGCTGGGCGGCGCACCTGCCGGGCACCATCGTGGCGCTGGCGCTGGCCACCGGCGCGGTGCTGCTGTTCAAGCTGCCGGTGGAGACGATCGGCTCGAAGTTCGGTGGCATCCCGCAATCCCTGCCGGCCTTTGCGCTGCCCGATTTCAGCTGGGCCACCGCCAAGCTGCTGCTGATCCCCACGCTGACCATCGCGCTGCTGGGCGCCATCGAATCACTGCTGTGCGCGCGGGTGGCCGACAACCTGGCGCCGCAGCACCGCCGCCACGACCCCAACCAAGAGCTGATGGCGCAGGGCATTGCCAACCTGGTGGTGCCGTTTTTTGGCGGCATTCCGGCCACCGGCACGATTGCCCGCACCGTCACCAATGTGCGCGCCGGTGCGGCCACGCCGGTGGCCGGCATCGTGCATGCGGCCGCGCTGCTGGCCATCGTGCTGGTGGCCGCGCCGCTGGCGCTGCATGTGCCGCTGGCCGCGCTGGCCGGCATCTTGCTGTTCGTGGCCTGGAACATGGGCGAGTGGCGTGAATTTGCCCGGCTCCGGCATTTTTTGCTGCCCTACCGCGCCACCCTGCTGGGCACCTTCTTGCTCACCGTGGTGTTTGATCTGACGGTGGCGGTGGAGGTGGGTTTGCTGATGGCCTGCGGGTTCTTCATCTGGCGCATGAGCACGCTGTTCAGCGTCAAACCGTTTCTGGCGCCGGGCGCCGTGCCAGGCACGCCCGGCGATCTGCCCCCCGGCGTGGCGGTGTTTGAGCTGTTCGGCTCGCTGTTTTTTGGCGCCGTGGGCAAGATCGAGGCGCTGCCGGCGCAGGTGCCGCCCGGCACCCGGGCGGTGGTGCTGGAGATGCACCGGCTGATCATGATCGACACCTCGGGCCTCGACGCGCTGCAACACCTGCATCGGGGCTTCAAGCGCGCCGGCATCGCGCTGGTGCTGGCCAATGTCAATGCCCAGCCGATGGGGCTGATCCGGCGCTCGGGCTTCGAGGCCGCGCTGGGCGCCGAGCAGATCGTGCCGACGGTGGATGCGGCAACGCAGGGGCTGGCGCCGCCTTGAGCGCAGTGGCCAGGCGGTGCGGCCCTGCACCCCGTCCAGCCGCCCCGTCCAGCCGCCCCGTCTTGCCGCCCCGTCTTGCCGCGTTGTCTTGCCGCGTTGTCAGGCAGCGGCGGGCGCAGGCCCGGGCTCACGCCCGGACTGCATCGCCAGCGCGGCATTGACGATCTTGCCCAGCGCAGGCCATTCGGCGTCGCACTGCGGCGCCACGGCCGACAAGGCTTGCAGCCAATCGGCCGGCTGGCGGTTGGCGCCCACCGCCATCTGCCCGCCCAGCAACTGGCCGATGCCGGGCAGGTAGAACCAGTGCTCGGGCGCGCGCCGGATCTGCGCCTCGATCTCTTGAAAAATGGCCGCCGCCAGGCTGGCGATGTCGGCCTCCAGATTGCCAGTGCGCAGGTAGGCCAGCGGCTGGCCCAGTTTGACGGTGGTTTGCAGGCCCGCGCCCGGGCAGCTGAAACCCACGATCACCCGGGCCTGGCTCTTCAACGCAAACAGCGCGGTGCCGGCCATCGCCGGCACCAGCCGGCCAAAAAACGGCACGTACAGCACATGGCCGGCCATGTCGAACACGTCGGGCATCATCGTCAGCGCCTCACCGCGCTTGAGCACGCGCAGCGCCTTCAGCACCGCCGTGCTGTCATTGAACAGCGCATTGAAGCCGTAACCCAGGCCCTTCAACAGCGCCTCAAAACCGGCCGAGCTGGGGTTTTTGGCGGGTGGGTCGTAAAACGAGTTCACCGTCTTGTGCTGGCCGATGTGCTGGATCAACTTCAGGCAGCCCAGCGCAAAACTGCCGTAGTGGGGCGTGACGAAGATCACCGGGCCTTTGTCGTCGCGCACGCTGTCGAGCACCTGCTGGCCGTCGATCTGCACATGGCGCGCCACAAAGCGCGCCAGCGCGGCGGCCGGCAAGGTGGCCAGGTGCGCGTTGATCAACCGGGCCTGGCGCATCGCGCCCAGATGGCGGCGCCGCAACTGCGCCGACTCAGCCAGCGACAGCGCCGGAAACGCCACCCGCACCGACGCATGGAATTGCTGCGCCTGGGTGGCCTTGTCCAATTCGTGGTCCGGGCCCCGGCCCGCCAGGCCGGCCCGGGCGACGGCGATGCGAGCGCGCAGGCCCAAGGCCAGTTCGGTGTGCATGGCAAATACCCCCTTCGGTTGGGCCACCGGTGGTGGCGGGCCGGCGCCGGCCTGCTGGCTGGCGCCGCTTGATCGACGCTGCGCTGCACCGGGCTGCGCCGCGCTGCACTGGTCTACAGCGCGCTGCGCAGTGCTGCCAGTTGCGCTGTCACAAACGCCTGCGTCTGGCCCTGCAAGCCGCTGCCCGATGCCTGCCAGGCGTCAAAAAAAGCCGCCAACTGCTTCAACCGGTTGCTGCGCACGATGGCCTGGAAGTGCGCGCTGCTGCGGTACAGCTGCGGCCAGGACAGCGTCTGCTCGGGCAGCGTGCGGGCCAGCGTTTGCAGGTGC
>JANMKO010000746.1:0-5514 GCA_031372085.1 Betaproteobacteria bacterium | reverse complement strand
GCTGCGCGGCAGCGCCCGGCTGGCGGTGCGGCACGCCGCCGCGCTGCCCGTCCGGCCGCCCGTCGCGCTGCCCGTCCGGTCGCCCGTCCGGCAACCCGTCCTGCGGCCCGTCCTTCATCCAGGCGGCCAGCGCCGCCGCCGGGGCGCCCAGGCTGGCGGGCTGGGCCAGATGCCCGGCGGCCAGCGCGGCCAGCGCCTGCGCAGCCAATGCCGACCAGTGGCCGGGCGCCAGGCCCAGCGGCCCGTTGTCGGCCGCAATGCGCTGCATCGGCACGGCGGCCAGCGCCGGCCCGGCCTCGTCGGGCGGCAGGTTGCGGGCCAGCGCAAAGCGGGCCAGATCGACCCCGGCCGGCTCGATGGCCAGCAGCGCGGCCAGCGCCTGGGCCGGCGCCGGGCAGGCCAGCGCCGCCAACTGGGCCACCCGCACCGGGCGCGACCGGCCGCGCACCGGGCCAAACGGGTCCACCACCTGGCCGCCGGCCAGCGTGTGGTTGGCGGCCGCATCGCGCAGGATGAAGCGGTCACCATGCAGCGCGGCCACCGGGGCGGCCAGCACCAGCTGGGCCAGGCCGCTGGCGCCGGGCGCGATGGCCCCGCTGCCCAGCACCGCCAACCGGGCCGGCACCGCCGCCGCGCCGATGTGCAGCTGCAGCGCCGCCCGGTGGGCCAGCGGCCGTCCGGCGCTGGCCAGCACGCGCAGCGCCACGTCGATGCGCTGGGTGGGCCTGTGGGCGGCGCTCGCCAGCACCCAGTCGCCGCGCGCCGGCGCAGCGTGCCGGCCGTCCAGCCCCACCAGGTTGAGCGCGCAGCGCTGGCCGGCCTGGGCCTGGCTGGCCGGCCGGTTTTGCGCGTGCAGGCCGCGCACCCGGGCGCTGCTGCCCTGGGGCGAGACCGTCAACACATCGCCCACCTGCACCGCGCCCGACAGCACCGCACCGGTGACGATGCGCCCCGCGCCGGGCCGCAAAAAGCTGCGGTCCACCGCCAGCCGGAACCAGCCGGTGGCCGGCCGCGCCGCCAGCGCGCGGCTGGCGCCGAGCAGGTGCTGGCGCAGCGCCGGCAGCCCGGCGCCACTGGGCGCGGCCACGGCAAACACCGGTGCCTGGGCATACGGGCCGGGCGCCAGCAGCGCGCCGATCTCTTGCCGGGCCTGGGCCAGCCGCTCAGGCGGCACGCGGTCGATCTTGCTCAGCACCACCACGCAGCGCGGCACGCCCAGCAGGCCCAGGATGGCCAGGTGCTCATGGGTCTGCGGCATCGGGCCGTCGTCGGCGGCCACCACCAGCAGCGCCAGGTCGATGGCCGCCACGCCGGCCAGCATGTTGCGCACAAAGCGCTCATGGCCGGGCACATCGACAAAACCCAGCGGCGTGGTGCTGCTGTCAACACCGTGCAGCACCGGGCCGGCCAGGTGCGAATAGGCAAAACCCAGGTCGATGGTCATGCCGCGGCGCTGTTCTTCGGCCGTGCTGTCGGTATGGGTTTGCGTCAGCGCCAGCACCAGGCTGGTCTTGCCATGATCAACATGGCCGGCGGTGGCAATGATCACGGGGCGGGGGCAGACGCCGGGGCCGGCGGCAGACGCAGCCAGAAGGTGCTGCCCTGACCAACCGTGCTGTGCAGGCCGATCTGGCCGCCCATCAGCTCGGTGATGCGCTTGCTGAGCAGCAGGCCGACGCCGGCGCCGGGGATGTCGGACCGCCTGGCGTCCAGCCGCTCAAAAGCCTGGAACAAGCGCGCCTGCTGCCCGGCGCTCAAGCCCGGGCCGGTGTCGGTGACATCCAGGCGCAGGCCGTCGCCCGGATCAACCAGCGCCAGCCACACGCTGCCGCCACGCCGGTTGTACTTGATGGCATTGCCCAGCAGGTTGAGCAGCACCTGCTTGAGGCGCAGCGGGTCAGCCCAGACCGGCCACCCCGCCGAAACATCACCCGAAACATCGGCCGAACCATCGCCCGAAACATCACCCGGCCCGCCGGCCGGGGGCACCAGCAGCACGCCCTGGGCCTGCGCCAGCGGCGCCACCAGGCGCAGGCAATCGTGCAGCAGCGCCAGCCCGTCCACCGCTTGCAGCGTGAAGGGCAATTTGCCGGCCTCGATGCCGGCCAGGTCCAGCAGCTCACTGACCAGCGCCAGCAGGTGCTCACCGCCTTGCTGGATATGGCCCACGTAGTCACGCTGGCGGTCGGTCAGGGGCTGGCTGGCGTCGGCGCCCAGCAGCTGGGCAAAGCCGAGCACGGCGTTCAACGGGGTGCGCAACTCGTGGCTCATGCCGGACAAAAAATCCGACTTGGCGCGGTTGGCCTGCTGGGCCTGGTCGCGCGCTTGCCGGGCCTCGTCACGCGCTTGTTGCAGCTCGGCGGTGCGCTGGGCCACCCGGCTCTCCAACCCGGCATTGGCCTGCTGGAGGCGGCGCTCGGAGGCGTGCAGCAAGGCCCGCTCGCGCTCGACGCTGACGCGGTGGAAGGCGTTCTCCAGCGCCAGCGGCAGGCCGAACAGGTAGTTGGCATGCTTGACGACGTAATCCGATGCGCCCAGGCGCAGCGCCTCGGTGGCCACGTCCTCACCGCCCTGGCCGGTGACCACCACCACCGGCAGATCCAGCCCGCGCGATGCGCGCAGCTGCTTGAGCAGGTCGAGGCCGTTTTCCGGCGTCAGCCGGTAGTCCAGCAGCAGCACGTCCACCGCACAGGGCTCGGCCGGGCCCATCGGCAACTGGCGCAGCGCGGCCGCTGAATCGAGCACCACGTCGAGCTGGATGTGCGGCGCATGGGCGGCAAAGTGGCGGCAGGTCAGATCAACGTCCAGCGCCTGGTGCTCGGCATACAACACCCGCAGGCCGCGCCGCTGGCGGGTCTGCTCGCGGCCAAAGCGCTGCCAGGCGGCACGCAGCGTGCTGTGCAGCCGGTCGCCGTAGGCGCTGCGCTTGGCCAGGTAATCATTGGCGCCGGCCTTCAAGGCGGCCACGGCCAGGTCTTCGTCGCCCTGGCCGGTGAGCGCCACCACCGCCAGCGGCAGGCCCTGGGCGCGGATGGCGCGCACCAGCTCAAGGCCGCTGCCGTCGGGCAGGCCGATATCGACCAGCACCAGGTCAAATGCCGGCCCGGCGGCCAGGCGCGCCTGCGCGTCGGCCAGCGTGGGCAGCACGGTGACTTGATAGTCGGCGGCCGCGTCGGCCAGGGCACGCCGCACCAGATCGGCGTCGAGCGGGTTGTCCTCGATGTGCAGGATCTTCATGCCGGCCCGCCGCGCAGTGGGCGCCTGGGTTCGACCAGCCAGATCGCGGGGTGGCAGTGCATCAGGCCCTCGGCAATTGCAGATAAAACGTCGCGCCCTGTCCCGGGCGGCTGTCGGCCCAGACCGCCCCGCCCATGCGCTCCATCGCCTTGCGCACGATGGCCAGGCCGATGCCGGTGCCGGGGTGGTCTTCGGCGCGGTGCAGGCGCTGGAAGATGTCGAAGATGCGGTCATGGAAGCGCATGTCAAAACCCATGCCGTTGTCGCGCACCCAGATCACCACGCCAGTGTGCGTGTGATCAGCGCCCACCGCAATCTGGGCATGGGGGGTGTGGCGGCTGAACTTGATGGCGTTGTCGATCAGGTTGCGCAGCGCCAGCGTCAGGCTTTGGGCGTCGGCGGTGACAGCCAGCGCACCGGGCCCGGGGGCTGGCCTGTCGATGCCGGGGTGGATGGCGGGGTCGGTGCCCGGGTCGATGTCGATGTCGGGGTCGGGGTGCGGGTCGATGCACAGATCGATGGTGATGCCGAGCTGGCCCAGCTCGGCGGCAAAGCCGGCCAGGATGCTGCCCAGCAGCGGGCGCAGCGGCACGGCCACCAGCGCGGGCTGGCGCCGCTCCAGCTTGGAGTAGGCCAGCAGGTCGTCGATCAACTGGCCCATCTGGCGCGCGGCGGTGCGGATGTGGGCCACAAACAGCCGGCCCTCGTCGTCCAGCCGGCTGGCCTGCTGGCGCAGCAGCAACTGGCTGTAGCCGTCCAGGCCGCGCAGCGGGGCTTTGAGGTCGTGCGAGACCGAGTAGGTGAAGGTCTCCAGCTCTTGGTTGATGCGGGTGACGCGCTGCAGGCTGGCGTCGAGCGCGGCGCTCAGGCGCTTCAGCTCGGTGATGTCCACCAGGCTGACCAGCACCGTGCCGGGCGGCTCGTCGGGCGCAGCAAAGGCCAGCGTCACCAGCAGCGCCGCCGTGCTGCCGTCGGTGCGGCGCAGTGATCGTTGATGGCTGTGGCCGCGCGCCCCGGCCAGCAGCGCCAGCATCTGGTCAACAAACGGCGCGCTGCTGTCCGACCGGTCAAAGACCTGCGCCAGCGTGGTGAAGGCGTCGGCCGGCGCCGGCAGCTCAAACAGCGCCCGGGCGGCCGGGTTCATGCGCAACACCCGGCTGGCTTGCAGGCAGGCCGCCACCAGTGCCGGGTGGGCGGCAAAGTGGGCCCGCGCCGCGCCCGGCGCCAGGCCGCGCAGCGGCAGCAGCAGCGGCAGGGTGTCCGACCAGTCGTTCTCCAGAATCGCCACCGGCACCGCCTCGAAGATGCTGCGGTGGCGGCGCTCACTGTCGCTGAGCTGGCGGGTGCGCTCGGCAATGCGCTGCTCCAACGCGTTGTTCAGCGCCTGCAGTGCCTGCTCGGCCTGCTGGCGGGCGGTGATGTCGAGCAGCGTGCCCGACACCCGCAGCGCCCGGCCCTGGGTGTCGAACTCACACTGGCCGGTGGCGCGCAGCCAGCGTTGCGGCCCGCGTTTGGGGTTGCTGCGCACGGTCACCTGCTGCGGCTGGCCGGTGGCGATGGCGCGCCGCAGGGTGTGCGCGGCGGCGGCGCGGTCGTCGGGGTGCAAATGGCGCAAGTCAGGCACCGGGCCCTCGCCGGGCCGCGAGCCGGCCAGCACCTGCATCTGCGCAGACCACCACACCGCGCCGGTGGTCAAGTCATGCTCCCAGCTGCCCAGTTGCGCTGCCGCCTCGGCCCGCTCCAGCCGCGCCAGCTGGCGGGCCAGCGCGGGCTCGACCTCCGGGCCCGGGGCGGGCGGGGGTGGCGTGTGCTCAGCCATGGCGATCAGTCTGAGCGATCTGCGCCAGCAAACCCGCTTCGACTTCAAAGCAGCGCCCATCGAGCGGCAGCGCAGCGTCGGCGATGCGGCTGATCACCGGCACCGGCAAGCCGCGCCGCCGGGCCGCCAGCGCCGGCAGCACGCGCCGCGCCAGCGCCACGATGTTGTCGGCCGGCCGGGCCAGCGCGCCGGGCCACTGGCACCACAGGCCGGCCACGGCGTCGTCGCGGTCACCGCGCTGGCCGGTGGTCAGCGCCACGGGCGGGCGCTGGCGCGCTCAGGCAATGGGTGGTGGCACGGCGGCCGGTGCGGGCGCGGCGGCGGCCACTAGTCCACTGAATCACTGAAATCGGATCGGTGCTGTCCACGCGATACGGGCGCGCTGCGGCGTTGCGAATGCTCGCAATGCCTACGGGCATTGCTGCGCTTCGCGCCTTGCATCGCATCCCGTCTAGCGT
>JANMKO010000689.1:0-2384 GCA_031372085.1 Betaproteobacteria bacterium | reverse complement strand
CCGCACCCACCACGGCCCCCCAGCCCGGCACGGCCACCGGCGGCGCGTCGCCCATCGCCCAGGCGATGCAGACCGCGTCCTGCGCCCGCCAGGGCTCGGCCAGCACCCGCTCACCGGCGACCAGAAACAACCGGCTGCCGGCGTCCAGCACATGGTCGGCCGGGTCACCCGACCGGGTGATCCACACCGCGCCCCCGCTCACCTGCAACCAGCCGGCATGGCGCGCCTGCAACTGCAGCACGCCGTGCAGGCGCAGCTGACGCGGCGTTGCCGCAAGCGATTGAAACGCGCCCGATTGATGCAATTTGCGCATGCTGCCTCCAAATCGGCCGGGGCACGCTGGCGGCGCCGGCCTGGTGGGGTGATGCACGGGATGCGCATCACGGTGGCGAGATGATGGCCACAATCGGGCTTGTGATCCAATGCATTCTGGCAACCCGATTGATGCTGGATTGACATGAATGCACACCCCAACCGCCGGCCCCTGTCGCTCGACGGCCTGCGCGCTTTTGAGGCCGTGGCGCGGCGGCTGTCGTTCAGCGGCGCGGCCGATGAGCTGTTTCTCACCCAATCGGCCATCAGCCGCCAGATCAAGGCACTGGAGGACGAACTGGGCGCGCCCCTTTTTATCCGGGGCACGCGCCGGGTCGAGATCACTGCGGCCGGGCAGGCGCTGCGCCAGGCGGTGCTGCCGGGGCTGGACGGCATTGACCGGGCGGTGCGTCAGTTGCGCGCCGCGCAGGGCCGGCGCCATGTCAACCTGTCCACCTTTGCCAGCTTCACCACGCTGTGGTTGATGCCGCGGCTGGCCGGGTTTCAGCAGCAGCATGCCGACATCGACATCCGCATCACCGCCACCGATGTGCTGTGCGATCTGGACGACCCCGAGCTGGACCTGGTGCTGCGCTACGACTTTGCCAACAACGTGCCGGCCGATGCCGAGCTGATGTTTGGCGAGCTGTTGACCCCCGTGGCCAGCCCCTGGTTGCTGCAACACGCCGCCAGCGGCCAGGCGCCGCCGCTGGCCAGCGCGGCTGACCTGGCCGGCCATGCGCTGCTTGAAGAAGACGACGCCCGGCCCAGTGCCGCCACCCTGAGCTGGCGCCGCTGGCTGGGTGAGCACGGCCAGCCCGCGCTGGAGCCCCGGCGCTGGATTTACCTCAACTACACCCACCAGCAGGTGCAGGGCGCGCTGGCCGGCCAGGGCGTGGCGCTGGCGCGCATGGCGCTGGTGCATGACCAGCTGGCCCGGGGTGAACTGGTTGAGCCCTTTGGCGCCGCCGGCCGGTTGCCCGGCCCGGCCGCGTACTGGTTGCTGCCGCTGCCCGGCGCCCGGTTGCGGCCCGAGTTGCGCGCCTTCATCGCCTGGGTGCGGGCAGAGGCGGCGCTGACCCGCGCGGCGCTGGGCGAGCCGGGGGCCGCTGCGCCGGCCGCTGCGGGTTGAGGCCGGTTGATGCGCGGCAGGCATCACAGCGATGCCCACTGATCACCCCGCGCCGGTGCGGCTACGACTAGCATCGACGCTGCAATTTTTGGAGTCTCCGGATGCTCAAACTCGCCATCGGCAACAAGAACTACTCGTCCTGGTCGATGCGGCCGTGGGTGCTGCTGCGCCACTTCGACATCCCGTTTGACGAGCTGATGCTGCGCTTTGACAGCATGGCGCCGGGCTCGGCCTTCAAGCAGGCTGCGCTGGCACTGTCACCTGCGGGCCGGGTGCCGGTGCTGCTGCACGGTGAGCTGGCGGTGTGGGACACGCTGGCCATTGCCGAGTACCTGGCCGAGTACGCCGCCCAGCACTGGCCCGAGCATGCGCTTTGGCCGCGCGACACCGCCGCCCGGGCCCGCGCCCGCAGCGTGTGCGCTGAGATGCACAGCGGCTTTGCCGCGCTGCGCAATGCCTGCCCGATGAACATCGAGGCCCACCTGCCCGACATCGGCCCGCGGGTGCTGGCCGAGCAGCCGGCGGTGGCGGCCGACCTGGCGCGGCTGGTGGCGATGTGGCGCAGCGCGCTGGCGGCCAGCGGCGGGCCGTACTTGTTTGGCGGCTTTGGCATTGCCGATGCGTACTTTGCGCCGGTGGCCACCCGGCTGCGCACCTACGCCCTGCCGCTGCCGGCCGATGTGGCGGGGTATGTTGATCGGCTGTTGGCCAGCCCGGGCGTGGTGGCCTGGGTGCAGGGCGCGCTGGCCGAGCAGGCTTTTGTGGCCTTTGACGAACCCTACCGCCAGGGCCGGTGACGTCACGCTGCACGCCGGCGGCGCGCCCGCTGCCAGCGCGGCGCCGGGGGGCTGCGGTACAGTGGTTTGCTCTGCGCCAAGAACGCCCGCACGCTGCGGGCAAACCGCCACCCGCCAGGTGGGCAAAGCGCCCCAACCCTGCG
>JANMKO010000685.1:0-4162 GCA_031372085.1 Betaproteobacteria bacterium | reverse complement strand
GGCCTGGTCCACCGGCGTGGGCACGGCCACGATGATGATGTCGGCCTCACCCAGCAGGCTGGGGTCGGCGGTGTAGACCGCTTGGGTGGCGGTGGCCATTTCAGCGTTGGTCAATTCTCGCGACGGATCAACCCCGCGCTGGCAACTTTCAACCTTCGACACCGCAATATCAAAGCCGATGGTGCGCAGCTGCTTGCCAAACTCCACCACCAGCGGCAGGCCCACATAACCGAGGCCGATCACTGCAACTGTTGTCATTGCGCGGGTCCTGATGATTGATCTGAAATACGGGCGCTGGCCAGTTTTTGGCCGGACGCGGCGGCCTGTTGCAGGCTTTGCAACAGCGCCGGTAAATTGGCCTGCACAAACGAGTCAAGCAGCGGGTCGGCCGCGCCGGCCGTGGGCTCGAGCGCATAAATCAGCACGGCGGCCGATTCATCACCCTGGCCGCTCAAGCGCTGCCAGGCGCTGAACAGTTTGGCCTGCATATCGCTGTGCGTCAGGCGCCCACCCACCCAATAAAACTGCCAGACGCGCAGCCGGGGCCGGTCGGATTGGCCGGGCGCAGCGTCGCCCAATATCTCACTGGCATTGACGGTGAGCGTGCTGTGGGGCGGCGCCATCGGCCGGGGGGATGTTTTGAGCAGATTCCAGTGGAAATCCGTGCTGTGCACCAGCACGTTGCCTGAGTTCACCAGTTTGCGGCTGTCGGTCTGCGTGCGGTAATAAACCAGGCGCACGCCCACGCTGCCGGCCGGGCCGGTATACGACTGGCTGGCTTGGGCCGATGGCTCAAAATAAAGCGGCTTCCAATCGGTGGCCAGCGGCGCGCCGGCCACCCAGCCGGCCGACAGGCGGGCCGGCAGCGACAACGACAGCGCTGCGCCGGCCATCGGGTCAGACAGGCGCGGCAGCAACAGCGGTGGCAGCAACAGCAGCAGCGCGGCGCCCAGCGCCACCGGCCAGGCCGGGGCCGACGCTGCCGGGCGCAGGGCGGTGCTGGCGGCCGGCAAGTCGGCCTCGGGCTCGGCCCAGCGCGCGCCGATGAAAAACATCGCCATGATGACGATGCCGAAAAATACCCAGCCATACAGCAGATGGTCGGCGCCGGTGGCAATGGTGTTGTTGGACAAATGCCCGAGCATCACGATCATGTAGGCCCGAAACCAATTGGCGACGATGGGCATGATGATCGAGACCGCGACAAATACCAGCCGGCGCCGGGTGCTGCGGTAATTCAAATAGGCAAACAGGCTGCCCACCATGAAGGACGCCATCAGGTAGCGGATACCACTGCACGCCTCGACCACCGACCAGTTGCCCGACGGGATCAGAAACTGAAAGCCCTCGCGGTACACCGGTATGCCGCTGGCCCGCAAGGCCAGCACGGTGAAATCTGCCGTCCACTGCATCAACAGCGGCGTCAGTGAATCGCCGGCCGGCACGGCAAAAAACAAAAAAGCCAACGGAAACAAAATCACCCGCGTTACCGGCCAGCCCAGCACCGCCGGCACGGCCAGCACCAGCAGCGCCGTCAACGCAAACTGCGTGACCACATTCACCGTCACCAGCGCGCCGAGCAGCCACACCCCCGCCAGCAGCGCCATCGGCAACAGCACCCAAGGCAGCGGCCTGGGCGTCAACGGCCGCAACTCGGCGCGCTTGCGCCAAACCAGCCACAGCACCAGCGGCGGCACGACAAAAGCATGGGCAAAGGTTTCAGAGCGCGACCAGATCGCCCACATGCCCTGCACGGTGGGTGCATACAGCACCAGCAAAGCGCCCAGCAGGGCGACAAAAGGCCAGAGCGCGCGCGGCCACTGCGGCGGTAGGTGCAGGCGTGCCAAGGTCGTCATTGCTTGTCAGCCCAGGTTGCGCACCACCAACGGGCCGAGCCAGTTGGCCAGGCCCAGTGGCAGGCGGCGCCAGGTTTTGATCAGCATTTGGTATTTGGCATTGTTGGGGTTGTTCTGGGGCACGGCAGCGCGTTTGTAGAGGCGGTATTCATACTGCAACGGCGTGGGCTCGAAACCCCAGTTCTTCTTGAAGGCATACGGCCCGGTGCCTTGCTTGCTGCGGCCGAAGTCAAAGCGCTTGAGCCCGCGCTCACACGACCGGCGCAGCAGCTCCCAGTATTTGAAGTCGTTGGCCGCCAGGTCGCGCGCGGCCTCAGCGTCACCGGCGTAATAAGGCAGCACTTCGTCACGGAAGTAAAAGCTCAGCACGCTGCTCAACGGTTGGCCGCTGGCCGAGACGACGGTGAGCACTTCGCAATCAGCGCCAAATTCATCACGCAGCGCCTGGAACCAGCGCTTGGGCATGGCCGGCGTGCCGTGGCGGTGCACATTGCCGGCAAACAGTGCAAAAAACCGGTCCACGCCCGGGTCAAGCTCGCTGCGCAGATTGTTTTTGAGGCCTTTGCGCACCATCGCGCGCTGCTTGCGCGGAATGGCCAGCATATTGGCCTCGGTATCGGGCAGGATTTCTTTGCGGAAGGTGACATACAAATCTTGCAGCGGCCAGTCTTGATGTCGGCGCTGCACATTTCGCAATTCAAGGTGCTCAACCCCCAGTTGCTGGGCGATGGCCTGGGCCTCGGCCTCCAGCGCGTCGGCCGCCGCATCGTTGCTGGCGGCGACGCCGCCATAAACCGTGAACGGCAGGCCCACCAGCGAATGGCCGAACAAAAAACTCTTGACCTGGGCCAGCGGCAGCACCCCTTCGATCTGGCCATCGCGCTCGGCGTACAAAAAATACGTGGTGTGCTTGAACACCTCGCCGATGATTTTTTGCCAGCCCGCGCGGTGGAAGAACGTGGCCTGCGGGCAGGCCAGCACAAAAGCGTCCCAGCGCGCCGCCGCGTCGGTGTCTTGCACCGCCAAGCGTTTGATCTGGATCACGGGCTACAGGGCCGACAGCGCCGGCGCGGTGCGGGCCGGTGCGGCGGTGGCCCCGCGCGACGCTTGCTGGCCGGCTGGGCCGAGAAAAATGTCATCCATGCGGCCCCAGCAAAAGTCAGCCAGCAGCGCATCCAGCCGGCGCTCCATGCGGTCGATGTTGACGTAGTGGCGGAACCGGGTTTTCAGGTTGATGCCCGCCACCCGGGGCTGGCCGGGGTCGATCTCCCAGGGGTGGAAGTAGAAGATCGCCGGCTTGCCGTCCGCCTGGTTGACATGGCCGATCATCCAGCGCGACAGCGCATACGGCAGCAGCCGAAAGTAGCCGCCGCCGCTGCACGGCCAGTTGCGCCCGCCCAGCCGCAAGGTGGTGACCGGGATTTCGACCAGCCCGTCGGCCACCGGGTGCAAAAAGCGCGGTGCGTCGGGCATGCCGTAGTGGTCATGCACGATGGGGTAGATGCTGGAGCTGTAGCGGTGGCCGGTGGCTTGCAGGCAATCAAAGGCCCACAGATTGCCGGCGCCGATAGAGAAACTCGGCGCCCGGTAGCCCTGCACCGCCACGCCGCCGATGTCTTCCAGCAGCTTTTTGGCGCGGGTCAAATCTTCTGTCAAGTCGACGCGGTTCAAATCGCTGGCGCGCTGGTGGCCGTAGCCGTGGCTGGCCAGCTCATGGCCCTGGGCGACGATGCTGCGCACCAGCTGCGGGTAGCGCTGCGCCACCCAGCCGAGGGTGAAAAACGTGGCCTGCGTGCCGTGCCGGGCCAGCAGGGCCAGGATGCGGTCGATGTTGCGCTCGACCCGGCATTCACGGCTGTCCCACTCGCTGCGGCGGATGTACGGGGCCATCGCCGAGACTTGAAAATAGTCTTCGACATCGATGGTCAGGGCGTTGGTGATCGGCGGCTTCAGCGGGTGCTTCATCGGCTCTGTCAGTGGCTCTGTCATCGGCTCTGTCATCGGCGTTGTCATCGGCTCGGTCATCGGCTTCGTCGCCACATTTTTCAGCGCGGCGGTCATGGTGCACCGTCCCCCAGCCACTGCCACAAATCGGCGGCAATGCGCTCGGCCGCATGGCCGTCCCAGCGCTCGGGCAGGCGGCCGCGCTTGCCACGGCCGGCCAGGATGTCGGCCACGCCATCGCGGATGGCCTGCACGTCGCGCCCCACCAGGGTGTTGGTGCCTTGCTCGGCGGTGATCGGGCGCTCGGTGTTGTCGCGCAGCGTGAGGCAGGGCACGCCCAGCGCGGTGGTTTCTTCTTGCAG
>JANMKO010000651.1:0-6244 GCA_031372085.1 Betaproteobacteria bacterium | reverse complement strand
ACCGCCACCACACCACCCACCCCCACCCCGCCCACCGCCACCGGCCGGGCCAGCACCGGCAGACGAATCTCGAACACCGCGCCGCCGCCGGGGTGGTTGTGGGCGCTGATGCGGCCGTGGTGGGCGGCCATGATCTTGCGGCAGATGGCCAGGCCCAGGCCGGTGCCGCCGGCGCCGCTCTTGGTGCGGCTGGACTGCACAAACGACTCAAAAATGCGCTCGGTCTCTTCGGTCGGGATGCCCGGGCCGTGGTCGCGCACGGTGATCAGCAGCGCAGCGCCGTCCAGCCGCCAGGCCAGTGCGATCTCACTGCAATCGGGCGCAAACCGGATCGCGTTGGCCAGCACATTGCGCAGCACCTGCTGCAGCCGGAAGCTGTCGGCCGTCACCCACGGGCCGGCGGCATCGGCGGCGGCGGCAGGGGCGGGGCCGGCGGCCGCGGCGTGGGCCCTGTCGGCCATCACCCCCGGGCCGGCGTCGGCGGCGGCCGCGGCCCGGGGGTGGGCGGGCACGTCGGCCAGCGCTGACGCCAGGCCGGGCTGCGGAAAATCACTGGCCACCACCAGCGCCAGCCCGCGCACTTGCGCCATCTGGCGCAGCTCTTGCACCACCGGGCGCAGCGTGGGGCCAATGGGGATGGGGGCCAGGTGGATGTCGCCGACAGTGGATTCCAGCCGCGACAGATCCAGCAGGTTGTTCACCAGCGACAGCATGCGCTGGCCGGCGCCGTTGATGTCGCTGAACATCTCATGCAGCCGGGCGTCGGCGCGGCTGCGCGCACCGCCCAGCTCAGAGAAGCCCAGGATGCCCTGCAACGGGGTGCGCAGCTCGTGGCTGATGTTGGCCAGAAACTCACTCTTGGCCGTGTTGGCATGCTCGGCGGCGTCTTTGGCCTCCAGCGTGCGCTGGGCGGCCTCACGGAACTCGGTCACGTCGGTCAGGCAACTGATCACGCCGGTGACCTGCCCACCGGCGTCGGTGAAGGGCATCACCCGGATCATCACGTCGCGCGGCAGGCCGTCGCTGTCGAGGATGTGCTCTTCGTAATTGGCCGGCAGGCCCGAGGCGATGGCGATCTGCTCTTGCACCTCGTGCGGGGCGGCCAGTTGCGGCGGGTAGAGCCGGCCCAGGTTGACGCCGATCACGCGCTCGGTGGCCAGGCCGGTGAGGTCAGTCCAGGCTTTGTTGACGCGCACAAAGCGGCCGGCCGTGTCTTTGACCACCATCGGGATCGGGCTGACCTGGAACAGCCGGTCGGTGAAGGCGTCTTTGGCGGCCAGGTTGCCGCGTGCGGCGGCCAGGTCACCGCTCACCACGTCGCGGCTGCGCAGGCTGCGCCAGACCAGCAGGCCCAGTGCGCCCAGCAGCGCCAGCAGGCCACCGGTGGCAGCGGCCACCGTCCAGGTGGTGCTGCTCAGCTCGGCGGTGAGCGCGGCCTCGGGCGTCTCGATCAGCACCACCAGCGGTTGGCCGCGCAGGCGGCGGAACGCGCTGTGCGCCGGCTCGCCGTCCAGGCCGGGGCCCAGAAACGCGCCCTCGTCGCGGCCGGGCGGGGCCGGGCTGAACACCGCTGGCGCCAGCACCCGCTGGCCGGCCGCCAGCCGCACGCCCGGGCTGGCCGCGATGAGTTGGCCGTCGCCGGTCAGCAGCGCGGCGCGCTGGGCCGATCCGTCCAGCAGCCCGGCGTACTGGGCGGCAAAGTAATCGGGGTTGACGGTGGCCACCAGCCAGTCGGCCTGCGGCCCGGTGCCCAACGGGCGCACCAGGGGCAGCAGCTGGGGCGGGTGCACCAGCGCAGCGGCTGCCGGGGGTGGGCTGGCGTGGGTGGCTGCTGGGTCCAGGCCCGCCACGCCCGCTGCTGCGGCACCCGCCACGCCCGCTGCTGCGGCACCCGCCGCGCCACCTGCCACGCCACCTGCCACGCCACCTGCCACGCCACCTGCCACGCCACCCGCCGCGCCACCTGCCACCACCCCGGCCCCGCCCGGCAGGTCGGCACCGGCCAGATCAGCCAGATCGGCCAGATCGCGGCCGGCCAGCAGCGGCCCCAGCCCGGCCTGCGCCGGTGGGCTGAGCAAGCGCTGGCGCACGATCAACCGGCCCAGGTTGGCGCTGTTGGCGCTGGCCAGCACGCGGCCCTGGGCATCGACCAGGCTGATGCTGCGCAAGAACGGCAGCGCCTGCAGAGACCGCAGCAGCCCGGCCGACAGCCGCACACCGTCGCCGCTGGCGTGCTGCGGGCCCACTTGCTCGGCGGCGGCGCTCAACGCCACGTCCACGCTGTCCAGCGTGCGCTGGGCCTGGTCGTCCAGCAGGCGGGCCAGCAGGGCGTTGCGGGCCGCCGTGCTGGCCAGCAGCGCCGCCCGCTGGTGGGCCACAAAGGCCAGCGCCACCAGCACCAGGCTGGCCGCCAGCAGGCCGGTGCCAGCCAGCACCAGGCGGCTGTGCAGCCAGCGCGGCGGGTCGCGCCGCTGGGCGGCGCTCACAGCGCGGTGCGCAGCGTCCACAGCTCGGGGAACAGCTCGACGTCCAGCATGCGCTGCAAATAGCCCACGCCGCTGGTGCCGCCGGTGCCCGGCTTGTGGCCGATGATGCGTGTGACGGTGCTGACATGGCGGAACCGCCACAGCTTGAAGGCGTCTTCCAGATCCGTCAGCTCCTCGCCCAACTGGTACAGATCCCAGTGCGCAGCGGGCGCGCGGTAGACGGTCAACCAGGCTTGTTCGACCTCGGCGCTGGCGGCATACGGCAAGGTCCAGTCGCGCTGGCGGTGGCTGGCGGGCACGGCCAGGCCGCGCCGGGCCAGCAGGCGCAGCGCCTCGTCATACAGCGACGGCGCGCGCCAGGCGGCCTCGACCTCGGCCAGCCGGGCCGGGGCATGGGCATGGGGTTTGAGCATCTCGGCGTTTTTATTGCCCAGCAAGAACTCGATGCAGCGGTACTGCCAGCTCTGGAAGCCCGACGATTGCGCCAGGTAGGGCCGGATGGCGCTGTACTCGGGCGGTGTCATCGTGGCCAGCACGTCCCAGGCATGCACCAGCTGCTCCATGATGCGCGACACCCGGGCCAGCATCTTGAAGGCCGGCGCCAACTGGTCACTGGCCACGGCGGCTTTTGCTGCGCGCAGCTCATGCAGCATCAGCTTCATCCACAGCTCGCTGGTCTGGTGCTGGATGATGAACAGCATCTCGTCATGCGCTGGTGACAGCGGCTGCTGCGCACCCAGCAGGGCGTCGAGGTGCAGGTAGTCGCCGTAGCTCATGTGGGTCGAGAAATCGAGCCGGGCGCCGTCGTGGTGCGGCGCGGCGTGATCTGCGGCGTGATGCGCTGCGTGATGCCCAGGTGTGCCGGCCGCGCCCGGGCCGCCGGCTGCGTCGGCCGGCCCGAACGGGCAGCTCATGTCACCCCGCCGCGCTGGTTGAAGCGCGGCTGGCGCCATTCTTCGGTGGCCAGCACGGTGCGCAACTGGGCCACCGCGTCCCAGACATCGACAAACCGGGTGTACAGCGGCGTGACGCCAAAGCGCAGGATGTCGGCCAGGCCCGAAGCCGCATCGCCGGCCCGGAAATCGCCCACCACGCCGCGCGCGATCAAGGCCTGCACCACAGGGTAGGCGGCATGGGCCAGCGCGCCCACCGAGCCGGGCGCAAAGCCCAGGCAGACCTGGCTGCCGCGCTGCGCATCGTCGTCGGGTGAGACGAATTGCAGGCCGTGGCCGCCGGCCTGCTGGCGCACCACGTCGATGAACAGCCGCGTCAGCGCCAGCGATTTGGCGCGCAGCGCGGCCATGCCGCCCAGCGGTTGGGCGGCCAGCAGGGTGTCGACGCCGCAGTCCAGCGCGGCCATGGCCAGCACCGGCGGCGTGCCGCACAGGTAGCGCGCCATGCCGGGGGCGGGCTGGTAGCCGGGCTCGAAGGCAAACGGTGCGGCATGGCCCAGCCAGCCGGCCAGCGGTTGCCAGGCGCGCGCCACCAAGGCCGGCCGCACCCAGGCAAACGCCGGTGCGCCGGGCCCGCCGTTCAGGTATTTGTAGCCGCAGCCCACGGCAAAGTCAGCGCCGTCGTCATCCAGCGCCACCGGCAGCGCACCGGCCGAATGCGCCAGATCCCACACCACCAGCGCGCCTGCGGCATGCGCGGCGGCGCTGAGGCGGGCCATGTGGTGCAGATGGCCAGTGCGGTAGTTCACTTGCGTCAGCATCAGCACCGCGCAGGTCTCGTCCAGCGCTGCGGGGATTTGGTCGGGCGCGTCCACCAGCCGCAGCGTGGCGCCAAACTGCCGGCCCAGGGATTGGGCGATGTACAGATCGGTGGGGAAGTTGCTGCGCTCGCTGACGATGACGTTGCGCATGACATTGCGCATGACATTGCGCACACCCGTGCCGGCCGGCGCCGCGTCGCGCTGCATCGCCAGCGCCGCGCTCAGCACCTTGAACAGGTTGACCGAGGTCGAATCGGCCACCACCACCTGCCCGGTACCGGCGCCCACCAGCGTGCCGATCTTGTCGCCGATGCGCTGCGGCAAGGCCATCCAGCCGGCACTGTTCCAGCTGCCGATCAGGCCCACGCCCCACTCTTGCTGGATGACCTGCTGCACCCGGCCCGCGGTGGCGCGCGGCAGCACACCGAGTGAGTTGCCGTCGAGGTAGACCAGGCCGTCGGGCAGGTTGAACTGCTGGCGCAGCGGCGCCAGCGCGTCGGCCGCGTCCAGCGCCAGGGCAGCGTCACGGGTGATCGGGCGGGCCATCGCGCGGGACATCGTGTGGGCTATCGTTTGACATGAGGGGCAGCTGGAGGCCGTAGGCCGGAAGCTGTCCTATCGATGGAAAGGTGAGGCGTCGTGCGCCGGGAGACTGGCGAGTTGTCATGTCGGAAGGAGACATACGCTGAAGGAGTAGCCAACCACAGCGACCCAAGCCGTATGCGGTAGCTCCGCACGTACGGATCTGTGCGGGGGGGCTGGGAGTGATCCCCGTCCCTACCGCGTCATTGTGGGGGCTGCCACCTTCAGGCTACTGCGCATACGACCCAGTTGCGGTGAGGATTGCCACTCCGAGCAGGCCGAGCCAGCCAGGATGCTTGCCCTTCGTGCCAACGAGAACCAGGATAGAACTTGCCAGCATTGAACCGCTGACGGCGTGAGCCACAGGCAGCTGAGCCGTAGCACTCGCTGTTGGAACGGCAAGCCAGATGAGCAAGGCGGCCAGACACCAACCTAGAGCCGTGACGACATGCCAGCTCGCCCACAAGATGCGAACGTGAGGCTCCCGTAGAACCTGCCCACCATTCGTGGGAATGAAGCCGCCGGCTCGCATGCGACGAAAGATCAGTAACTCGCCGAGCATTGAGTGAACGAGCCCGATGACGAAAGACAGGATTCCTGCGGCGACAAAGTACCAGTTCATTTGAAGGTTCAGGTTCGAGAGATGGACTTCATGACGCCTAACGTTTGACACGACGGGCGGCCGCAAGTGGGCGAAGCCCGCTTGTGGACGTCGCCTCGGACGAATGGTTAGCCGTCTCGGCGGGCATACGTGGCCTTGTACTTGGCCGGCACTTCGACTGGCTGCAGCTTGCCCGCGAGCGACAGGACGATGAGCAGAGAGACTGCACCACCGACGACCACGGGCAAAGCGATGGCAAGCGCCCGAGTTCGTGGAGGTGAGGTTTGAAGATGCCAGTAGGCGGCGCACCCCAGATGCGTGAAGAGTGCAAGGATGGCGAGAAAGTAATACGGCGCGAAGAAAAACTGATTCGGCGGCACGTGAAAGCCAGCAGCGGCGAAATAGAAGTTTGTGTCGAGATTGAGAACAGTACGACCGTATAGAACTGCTCCAACGTGCACAGGCAAGAAGAACGCCAGCAGGGCGCCTGAGATTGCCTGCAGCCAAGCAACTCCACCGTGCCTTCGTTTCCACCCGTGGATGATGAACCACAAGCCGCTGGCAACTTGGAATGCAACACAGAGTAGAAGAAGAAACTCAACGGTTGGTTGACGGTAGAGCTTGCGTGCAGCTTCCATGAAGGCGATGTGCGAAGGGATGCCAGCCAAGGACGCAAGGTGGTTTGCGATGTGAAGACAGGCAAACGCGGCGATGAAGACGGCCGATGTTCTGTGAAGAGTGCGGAGCTTCATTTGTTGACGGCTAACGTCGCAGCTCACCGGCCCTACACAGCATGCCGGCATTTGGGCAAGCATGAAATGCAGGCCCAAATGCCGGCATGCTGTGTAGGGGCCGGTTGAG
>JANMKO010000649.1:0-3294 GCA_031372085.1 Betaproteobacteria bacterium | reverse complement strand
ACTGACATCGCCGGCCTGCAAGTGGGCCACTTCACCGACGCCCGGCGCCCCACCGGCTGCACCGTGCTGCTGTGCCCGCAGGGCGTGGTGGCCGGGGTGGACGTGCGCGGCGCCGCGCCCGGCACACGCGAGACCGATTTGGTGCACCCGCTGGCCACCATCGAGGTGGTGCACGCGCTGCTGCTCACCGGCGGCAGTGCGTTTGGCCTGGCCGCCGCCGACGGCGTGATGCGCTGGCTTGAAGAACGCGGCCACGGCGTGAGCGTGGGCCCGGTGTCCAGCGACGGACCGCCCGGCCGGCCGGTCCGGATCCCCATCGTGCCGGCCGCCGTGCTGTTCGATCTGTGGCTGGGCGATGCCGCCATCCGGCCCGACGCCGCTGCGGGTTATGCCGCCTGTGAGGCCGCGTGTCAGGCCGCCAGCCAATCCGCCCACAACGCCGTGCCGGCGCAAGGCAGCGTGGGCGCTGGCGCCGGTGCGTCGGTGGGCAAGCTGTTTGGCATCGGCCGGGCGATGAAGGGCGGCATCGGCACGGCCTCCATCCAGGTGGGCGCGATCACGGTGGGCGCGCTGGTGGCGGTCAATGCCATCGGCGATGTGGTCGATCCGGCCAACGGCCGGGTGATTGCCGGCGCCCGCAGTGACGACGGCCGCAGCGCGCTCCACACCATGGCCGCGCTGTGTGCCGGCCGGCTGCCGGCGGCGCTGCTGGCCGGCATGGCCACCACCATCGGCATCGTGGCCGCCAACGCCCGGGTGAGCAAGGCGCAGTCCAAGAAACTGGCCTGGATGGCGCACGACGGCCTGGCCCGGGCCATCAACCCGGTGCACACCGCCAGCGATGGCGACGTGCTGTTTGCGCTGGCCACCGGCGGCGCGGGCCTGGCCGGCGCCAGCCCGGCGCACTTGAGCGTGCTGGGCGCGCTGGCGGCCGAGGTGACGGCCCGCGCCGTGCTCAATGCCGTGCGTGCCGCCCACGGCCTGGCGCTGCCCGGCGGACCGGCTCTGCCGTCGGCGCGTGACCTGGGCCTGGCTTGAGCCCGCCCGCCGCGCCACCGCAAAACCCCGCCGACAGCGAAAACAACCCACCCCGAGACGCCCGATGACCTCTTTGACCCACTGCTGCTGGCCGATGCGCCGCCGCGCCCTGGCGCCGCTGCTGGCCGCCGCGCTGCTGGCGGCCTGCGCCAGCCCGCTGCCGCCGGCCAACCAGCTGCCGCCCCTTGTTTTTGTGCACGGCAACGGTGACAGCGCCGCGCTGTGGACGCCCACGCTGTGGCGCTGGCAGAGCAACGGCTGGCCGCGTGAGCGGCTGCATGCGGTGAACTTCAGCCTGCCCTTGGCGCGCGACGACAACACCGCGCCGCAACAAGGCCGCAGCTCGACTGACGACCAGATGCGCCAGCTGGCGGCCGAGATCGACCAGGTGCTGGCCGCCACCGGTGCCTCAAAAGTGGTGCTGATCGGCAACTCACGCGGCGGCAACGCCATCCGCAACTACATCGCCAACTGGGGCGGTGCCGGCAGCAACGGCGGTGCGGCCAAGGTGTCGCACGCGATTTTGGGCGGCACGCCCAACCACGGGGTGCAGGCCAATCCGGCCAGCCGGCCGAACAATGAGTTCAACGGTGCCGGGCCGTTTTTGTTGGGGCTGAATGCGCCGAAGGGGCCGGACGGCAAGGTGCTGCCCACCGGCTCAGCCGGCACCGAGGTGACACCCGGCGTGCGCTGGATGACGGTGCGGTCCGACAACAACGACAAGTTTGCCCAGCCCGACGGGCTGTGGATCGGCGCCAAGGGCACGCCCACCCATGTCACCTTCGACGGGCCGGCGCTCAAAGGCGCCGACAACATCGTGCTGCCCGGGCGCGACCACCGCGAGGTGAGCTACCACCCGGCGGCGTTTGCGGCCGCCTACCGGTTTGTCACCGGCCGCGCGCCGATCACCGACAACCCGCGCCACAGCACGGCCGACGCGGTGGTGCAGCTCAGCGGCAAGGTCACCGGCGTGACGGCGGCCGGCCCCACCAACCTGCCGGCCCCTGGCGCCCGGCTGGCGGTGTATGCGGTGGATGCGGCCACCGGCGCCCGCATCAGCACGCTGTGGCCCGACCAGGCCACCCGCGCCGATGGCGGCTGGGGCCCCATCAGCACCGACGCCCGCACCCCGCTTGAATTTGTGGTGCAGGCACCGGGCTTTGCGCTGGCGCACGTCTACCGCGCGCCGTTTTTGCGCTCAGCCGACACCGTGCACCTGCGGCCCGAGCGCATTGCCGACGCCGACCGGGCCGCCGGCGCCGTCGTCAGCTTCACCCGGCCGCGCGCCTACTTTGGCAACCCGCGCGACACCATCCTGCTGGACGGCCAGCCGGCGCCCGGCATCCCGGTGGGCGTGGCCGGTGTGGCGGTGAGCAAGGTCTTGCCGGCCGACGGCGCCAGCCGGCCGGTGCTGGGTGAGTTCCGCTCGGGCGTGATCAGTGAGCGCATCGTCGGCCGCATCTGGCCCGCCCGGGACAACCACCTCACCGTGCTGGAGCTGCATGAATGACGCACGGCTAACGCACGGATGACGCACGAATGACGCCCCGGCCCGCCACCCCGACGCCCCGCGCCCCGCATGCGGCTTGACGAGATCCTGTTCAGCCAGGGCTTTGGCAGCCGGCGTGAATGCCCCGGCCTGGTGGCCGCCCGGCTGGTGCGGGTGGCCGGCCAACTGGCCACCGACCCGGCGGCCGAGTTCGAACCCCGCAACCTGGCCTTCGAGGTGCAGGGCCAGCCGTATCTCTACCAGGCCACCGCGCTGCTGCTGCTGCACAAACCCGCCGGCTACGAATGCTCACAAAAGCCCACCACCTGGCCCAGCGTGATGCTGCTGCTGCCGGCAGCGCTGCGCCGACGCGGCGTGCAGCCGGTGGGCCGTCTCGACCAAGATAGCACCGGCCTGCTGCTGCTGACCGACGACGGCAAGCTGATCCACCGCCTCACATCGCCCAAACACCATGTGCCCAAGGTGTATGAGATCACCACCGCCCGACCGCTGGACGCTGAACAAGTGCGCCAGTTGCTGCACGGCGTGGTGCTGGACGACGACCCGCTGCCGGTGCGCGCCGAAGGCTGCCAGATCACCGGTGACTTTGCCCTTCGGCTGACGCTGGTGCAGGGCAAATACCACCAGGTCAAGCGCATGCTGGCCGCCGTGGGCAACCACTGCAATGCCCTGCACCGCAGCGCCTTTGGCGCACTGACCCTGGCCGACGGGCCGGCGCCGGGCCAGTGGCGGTTTGTCACCGACGA
>JANMKO010000606.1:0-12444 GCA_031372085.1 Betaproteobacteria bacterium | reverse complement strand
GCCGCCACGCCGAATTTGGCGCGGATCTGGCCCCGGTCGGATTGCAGGCCGAAGCCCACCTTCAGCAGTGCCGTCGATTGCAGCAGCTCGGCCAGCGCCTCGCGGCAGCCCGGCCGGTGCAGCTGGAACAAAAACGCCTTGTCGGGCAACGCCAGTTGCACCAGGTGCGGGCCGTCCGACGCCTGGCCCGGCAGGAACGTCGGTTTTGACTCGGTATCAAAACCGGCACAGCCGGCCGCCAGCAACTCGGCCCGGGCCGCCGCGCATTGCGCCGGGTTGCCAGGCACCACGATGCTGGCCAGCGGCAGGCCGGCAAACGGCGGCAGCAGCGCGGTTTCGGCTTTGGAGGGGGACGGTTTTTTCACGCGCCGGCAAGCCCGGTCAGCGCAGCGGTATCGGCGTGGCGCGGTCCACCGGCACCACGGTGATGCTGTTTTTGGGTGAGCCGTCGATCAGCCGGTCTGAGTAGGTGAGGTAGACCAGCACATTGCGTCGGGCGTCCACCATGCGCACCACCCGCAGCTTTTTGAAGACCAGCGAGATGCGCTCGGAGAACATCTCCTCCTGCGCCTTCAGCGGCTTGGCAAAGCCGATCGGCCCCACCTGGCGGCAGGCGATCGACGCCTCGGCCTTGTCCTCGGCCACGCCGATGGCGCCGGTGATGCCGCCCGTCTTGGCGCGTGAGACATAGCAGGTGACGCCGGCCACGCCGGGGTCGTCATAGGCATCGACCACCACCTTGTGGTCGGGGCCGATCAACTTGAAGGCGGTGTCCACCGCGCCAATCGGCTCGGCCCGAGCGGCGCTGGCCAGCAGCAGGGTGGCGCCGGCCAGCAGCGCGCAGGCGGCGTGGCGGTCAAGAACAACAAATGGCATGCAGCCCTCCCCGGTGGTTCGCCCGAGCCTAGCACCTGCCCCGCCTGCCCCGCCCGCCCCGGCCACCGCAGCGGCCGGGCGGCAGCGTGTTAGAAAGCGGCGCCAAGCCCCTCTGCGCCGACGGCGGCGTGCCGATCTGGGCCTGGTGGGCCGGAGACATCTCATCAAAACCTACAGCATCGAAATCCAGCGCGTCAAGGCCATGAGCAATGGCCACGGGCTGATCAACGCCCGCATCGACGCCATCGTCGCGCCGCAATCGACGCGTGCCAACCCCGACGACGCAGCCGAGCCGCAAACCGTGCTGAGCATGAGCGAAGACACCGCCCGGGTGCTGTTGCTGTTGCTCAAGGCGCAGATTGCCGAGTTTGACAAGCGCAAGGCCAAGAGCCGGTTTTAGCCGCCCAGGGCTGGCGCTGCGTGGGTAGTTCAAGTACTGCGCCGGCTTGCCGACGGGCAACCGCCCACCCCGATGTCACCGTCGCCGGTGATATTTACTACGCCAAAGCCCGCGGTGCGCCGCGCGTACCCGCCGTTGGCGGCTCACCACGCTAGGGAAAGCACGAAGCCCAATTTGTAGTTTTGCTACTAAAGTGATTTGGCTACTGGGGTTGTATTGCGCTTTTGTTGCCGTTTCAATGCGCCGCGAGGCGCTGCAACAGGCGGTCAAACCGACGGCCCCAATCCTGCCAACCGCCGACAAGGGACAGTGATGGCCTGGGGCTCCACAACACGGATCGTGCCGCAGCGCTGCACAGCGCGCGCACTGGCGGCGGCGCTGATCACCGCCCTGGCCTGCCTGTCGTCGGGCGTGGCAGCGCAACCGGCCGCGCAACCAGCAGCGCAACCAGCAGCGCAACCGGCCGCAGCCCGCCAGTGGGCCGATGAAGTGCTTTATTTTGTGCTGCTGGATCGTTTTGCCGACGGCGACGCCAGCAACAACGCGGGGGTGGACAAGCGCAACCCCGGCGGCTGGCACGGCGGTGATCTGCGCGGCCTGACGCAACAGCTTGACGGGCTGAAAGACCTGGGCATCACCGCGCTGTGGATCAACCCGGTGCAGCGCCAGCAAGCCACCGGCATGCCGGCGCAGGCGGCCGGCCTGCCGGCCTTCACGCATGAGGGCTTTCATGGCTACTGGATGCATGACTTCGAGGCGATGGACCCGCACTTCGGCTCAGAGGCCGACTTAACAGCCCTGGTCGATGCGGCGCACCAGCGCGGCATCAAGGTGCTGCTCGACATCGTTGTCAACCACGCCGGCTACAGCTCCAGCTACACCGCCCGCACCACCCCCTCGGGTGAGCGCTGGCTGCGCGTGGGCGAGGGCAATTGTGAGGTCGATGCGATCAAGTGCGCGGTGGGCGGCCTGCCCGATTTCAAGACCGAGCTGCCCGAGGTGCGCGACCATTTGTTCAACGCCAACATCGGGCTGGCCCAGCGCACCGGGCTGGACGGCTTCCGCATCGACACCTACAAGCATGTGGCCAGCGCCGAATGGGCCGAGCACCGCCGCCGCACCCGGGCCGCGCTGGGGCCAGGTTTTTTCTTGCTGGCCGAGTACTGGGGCGGCACCGCGCAATCGCTGGACGGCTTCTTCGAGCGCGACGAGGTGGACAGCGGCTTCGATTTCAGCTTCAAGGGCAGTTGCGAGGCCTGGGTGACGGGCCGTGGGCGCACTGTGGCCTACGGCGCCTACCTGCGCTCGCGCCACGCGGTGCGCAAGGGCTATGTGCTGGCGCACTACCTGTCCACCCATGACGAGCCAATGATGCTGGGCAACCTGGGCGGTGACCGCGACCGCTTCCGGGTCTGCGCGGCGCTTCAGATGACGTCGCTCGGCATGCCGGTGATCTATTACGGCGAAGAGGTGGCTCGCGGCGGCCGTGAGTGGCCAACCAACCGCAATGACATGCCCTGGGGCGAACGTGACATCCAGCCCGGCAAGGGCATCGCCCGCGACGAGGGCCTGCGTGATTTTTACAAGCAGTTGCTCACGCTGCGCCAGCAGCACCCGGCGCTGCGGCGCGGCGACTACACCCTGCTGTCGCAACCGCAAGACGTGGCGCTGGCCTTTTTGCGCGGCGACGCGGCCAGCGCCGATCAGGTGCTGGTGCTGGCGAACCGCGAAGACGCTGTGAGCAAGGTTGATCTGGCGTTGCCGGCGGGCTGGGCCGGCATGCCGCTGGTTGACCGCTTGGGCGGCCAGCCGATCAGCGCTGCCGATGGCCGGCTGCAACTCGAGATGGCGCCCAAATCGGTGCGCATCATCGCCCCCACCCCTTTGAAGGCGTCCCGCTGATGGCCTCAATCACGCTCGACCATTTGGGCAAGTCGTACACGCCCGAGGTCACCGTCATCCGCGACTTGAGCTTCGACATCAAGGACGGTGAATTCATGGTGTTTGTCGGCCCGTCGGGCTGCGGCAAATCCACCGTGCTGCGCATGATCGCCGGGCTGGAGACCATCACCAGCGGCAAGCTGTCGATCGGCAACCGGGTGGTCAACGACATGCACCCGAAGGACCGCGACATCGCGATGGTGTTCCAGAGCTACGCGCTGTACCCGCACATGACGGTGTACGACAACATCGCCTTCGGCCTGCAGATCCGCAAGATTCCCGAGCCCGAGATCAAGAAGCGGGTGCAAGAGGCCGCCGATACGCTGGGCCTGAACGCCTACCTCGATCGCAAGCCCAAGGCCTTGTCGGGCGGCCAGCGGCAACGGGTGGCGCTGGGCCGGGCCATCGTGCGCGCGCCGTCGGTGTTTTTGTTCGACGAGCCACTGTCCAACCTGGACGCCGAGCTGCGCGTGCACATGCGGGCCGAGCTGTCCAAGCTGCAACGCAAGCTCAAGACCACCACGGTGTACGTCACCCACGACCAGGTTGAGGCGATGACGATGGGCCACCGCATCGCCGTGCTGCGGCCCTGCGGCAATGACCCCAAGATGAGCAACCTGACGCAAGTCGGCACGCCGATGCAGATTTACGACGCACCGACCAATCTGTTCACCGCCGGCTTCATGGGCACACCGCGCATGAACCTGCTCAAGGCCCGGCTCTCGGAAGACGGCCACGACGTGCTGTATTACGGCATCCGCCTGCCGGTGTCGCCGGCCTTTCGGGAGGCGGCGCTCAAGCACAAGGGCCGCAACGTGATCCTGGGCATCCGGCCTGAGCACATCGGCGCCGCCCATGAGGTGGATTGGGCCAGCGATTGCAGCATCACCGGCGTGATCGAGATTCTTGAGCCGCTGGGCCATGAGGTGATCGTGCACCTGGAGCTGCAAGGCGAGACCATCGCCGGCCGGTTGCGCAGCCACCTGGCGCTGCCCGCGCCGGGTGAGCCGATCACGCTGCAAATCAAGACCGAGGCCATGCACCTGTTTGATCCGGTCACCGAGCAACGGCTGGCCTGATCCCATGCCAAGGACCCAAGGACACACCATGATGAAGACCCTGATCCAGACCGTTGTAACCAGCAGCCTGCTGGCCGTTGCCAGCGCGGTTTTTGCCCAAGGCGCCAATGACCTGGTGGTCTGGCATGCCTACCGCGGCACCGAGAAAGCCGCCTTCGAGAAAGTGGTCGGCCTGTTCGAGAAGTCAGCCGGCGCCAAGGGGGTGAAGGTCAGCACGCTGGCCATCCCGTATGACGCTTATGCCGACAAGATCAGCGCGGCCGTGCCACGCGGCAAGGGCCCGGACCTGTTCATCTACGCCCAAGACCGGCTGGGTGGCTGGATAGAAGCCGGCAAGACCGTTGAGCCGATCGACTTCTTTCTCGACAAACCCACGCGCGACCGGCTGCTGCCCGGCATGCTGGAGGCGATGAGCTACAAGGGCGGCGTTTATGGCCTGCCGATCAACTACAAGAGCCCGACGCTGATCTACAACAAGGATCTGGTCAAGACGCCGCCCAAGACCACCGACGAGATGGTCAAGCTGGCCAAAACACTCACCAACGCGCAATCGGGCCGCTACGGCCTGGCCTACTGGTACACCAACTTCTACTTCCATTCGGCGCTGATGAACGCCTTTGGCGGCACGGTGTTCGACAAGGACGGCAAGCTGGCGATCGACAGCCCGGCCACGGTCGCGTCTTTGAACCAGATGATGGCCTGGTACAAGAAGGACGGCATCATGCCCACCGAGCCCTCTGAGGCGCTGATTGCCTCGATGTTCAACGAGGGCAAGGCGGCGATGGTGATCAACGGGCCGTGGTTCGTGGGTGACATCGACAAGAAGATCAACTACGGCCTGGCGGTGCTGCCGATGGTGGACGCTGCCAAAAAGCCGATGCGGCCCTGGTTGACGGTGGAAGGCGCGTATGTGGCTGCCAGCTCGGGCAAGAAGGAGGCGGCGTTTGAGCTGGCCAAATTCTTGACGAGTGAAGAAGCCGGCCTGGTGCTGGCCCTCGAAGGCCGGCAACTGCACACCAACAAGGCCGTCTACAACGACAAGCGGGTCAGCGGTGACGTGGTGCTGAAGGGCTTTCGAGACCAGCTCGACAGCGCCGAGGTGATGCCCAACCGGCCCGAGATGACGATGGTCTGGTCACCGGCCACCACCGCGATGAACAAGATCGTCAAGGGCAATGCCAGCGTCGAGGCCGCGCTGAAAGAGGCCTCGGGCACGATGGCCGAGGGCATTGCCGCGCTGCGCAAGTCGAAGTGATTGCCGCGCCACCAGCCTGACCGCCCACCCCTCGCGCCTGATCGAAGAACGCCGATGACCACCCTGGCCTGGATCAAGCACACCGCCCTGCTGGGCCTGGGCGTCGCTGTCGCCGTGGCGCTGGCGCTCAGCGGCCTGCTGTTTGCCAGTGTCAGCGGTGATCTGGCGGCCGAGCAAAAGCAGCGTGAGGCGGTGCTGATCGGCAATGCGATCAGCGCCTCGCTGGCCGGCGCCAGCGAGCAAGACCTGCCGGCCCGGCTGGCGCGCTGGAAATCCGATCTGCCCAACGTCGAGTCCGCGCTGGTGGTGGGTGGCCGGCAAATGCTGGCCTCCACCCGCGCCGAAGACAAAGCGCCGCGCAGCCTGCAGCGCGAAGAAAAGCCGCTGTTCGATCTGGCGACCCAATTGCGCTCGGCCGGCGAGACCAATGTGGGCGAAGGCGTGGTGCGCAAGAAGACGATCCAGATCGACGACACGGGCAGCGGCACGGTCACCGTCAGCGTGCCGTATCGGGTGGAGGGCAAGTTCGAGGGCATCGTGCAGGCGCGCATCCGGCCGCAGGCGGGCGCGGGCCCGGTCACCGGTGGCTGGGCCCTGCCGCTGGCCCTGCTGGCCGCCGCGCTGGTGATCGGTGCGCTGCTGCGCATCCAGCCCGAGCGGCGCTTCGACATCGGCCGCGGCCTGGCCGTGGTCGCGCTGCTCGGCCTGGCGGTTTTCTTTCAGCAGCAGCGCCTGTCGCAAATGGCGCAGGCCACGGTGGCCGCCGATGCTGCGGCGTCCAAGGTGCAGCTCGCCACGGCCGCTGTCTACCAGCGCAGCGGCGCGCCGCCAGTTGCGGTTGGCAGCGGTACAGGCGCAGCCAGCCCCTGGGACACCGACGCCTTTGGCCGGCCGTTGAAGCTGATCGGCGCCGACGGTGCGCTGCTGCCCAGGACGGGCGCGGTGGCCAAGGAGGCGCACACCCGTTTTCTTGAGCGCTCGTTCTGGGCCATCAACCTGATCGGCGTGGCCGTGCTGTTGTTTTTTGTGCTGGGCTATGCGCGCCGCACCGCCAGCGCCTTGCACCTGCATGCCGACGCCTATGCCTACATCTCGCCGGCCATGATCGGCATGCTGGTGCTGGTGTTCTTCCCGTTCTTCTACGGCATCGGCCTGGCCTTCACCGACACCACGCTGTTCAATGAGTCAGCGCCGTTCAGAGAGCGCTGGATCGGGCTGGACAACTTTGTGCAAATACTGGGTGACTTCAACATCGTCACCAAGGGCGCCGCAGGCAGCGTCGTCAACTACCAGAACTTTTACTGGACGCTGATGATGACGGTGATCTGGACCGTCACCAATGTGGTGATCGGCGTGACGGTGGGCTTCATCCTGGCGCTGGCCCTCAATGTGGACGGGCTGAAGGGCAAGTGGCTGTACCGCATCCTGCTGATCCTGCCGTGGGCCATCCCCAACTACATCACCGCGCTGGTCTGGCGCGGCATGTTCCACCCGCAGTTTGGCGTCATCAACCAGTTTTTGCAGATGTTCGGCTTGCAGCCGGTGGCCTGGTTCGACGGCGTGTTCAGCGCCTTCATGACGGGGCTGGTGACCAACGCCTGGCTGAGCTTTCCGTTCATGATGGTGGTGATCCTGGGCGCCTTGCAGTCGATCTCAAAAGACATGTACGAGGCCGCCGAGGTCGAGGGCGCCACCCGCTGGCAGCAGTTCAGAAGCATCACGCTGCCGCTGTTGCGGCCCACGCTGGTGCCGTCGGTCATCCTGTCGGTGGTCTGGACCTTCAATATGTTCAACATCATCTTTTTGGTCTCCGGCGGTGAGCCGGGTGGTGCCAATGAGATCTTGATCACCAAGGCCTACAAGATCGCCTTCGAAAACTACCAGTACGCCTACGCGGCCGCGTACTCCACGGTGATCTTCATCATCCTGCTGGTGTACGGCTATTTCCAGACCCGCATGACCCGGGCCACCGAGTCGTATTGAGGCATTCATCCCGCACCATGCAAGCCACCAAGAACCATTTCTGGATTCACGCCGGGCTCATCAGCTTTACCTTGCTGACGATCTACCCGGTGCTGTGGGTGCTGGCGCTGGCGTTCTCGGGCCAGCAAAGCGTGGGCATCATCGACCTGCCCAAAGACCCCAGCTTCTTTGAGCGGCTGCGCGGCGTCGTGCCCTGGCCGGCGCACTTTTCACTGAAGAACTTCTCTGACGTGATGACCGAGCAGCCCTTCGGCACCTGGCTGCTCAACAGCGTGCTGGTCTCGGTGATGACCACCGTGCTGGGGGTTTTCTTGGCCTGCACCGCTGCGTATGCCTTCAGCCGCTTCAAGTTTGCCGGGCGCGATGCTGGCATGCTGGCGTTCTTGGTGTCGCAGATGTTTCCGGGCACGTTGATGTTGATCCCGCTGTTCATCATCATCGTCAAGTGGCTGGGCCTGGGCAACACCTTCTGGGGCCTGGTGATCGTCTATGCCACCACCGCGATCCCGTTTTGCGTCTGGATGCTCAAGGGCTACTTCGACACCATCCCGATCGACATCGAAGAGTCAGCGCGCATCGACGGCGCATCGCCGCAGACCATCTTCATCCGCATCATCTTGCCGCTGGCCAAGCCGGCGATTGCCATCACCGCGCTGTTCTCGTTCATGACGGCCTGGAACGAGTTCATCCTGGCGTCGGTTTTTCTCGAATCCGAGGCCAAGTACACGGCCCCGGTGGGCCTGCGCTTTTTTGTCGGGGGGTTCTCCTCCCAGTGGGGCTTTTTTGCCGCCGGCTCGGTGATCGTGTCGCTGCCGGTGGTGATCCTGTTTCTCTACCTGCAGAAGTACCTGGTCTCCGGCCTCACCGCCGGCAGCGTCAAGTGAGCCTGCGGCGCCGCCCCGGCTTGTCCCCCGTCCCCGTCCCCCTTCCACCTGAGGAGTTTCCATGATGTCTCGCTTCCCGCTGCATGCCCTCGGCATCGCCTCGATGATCGCCTTCGGCGCCACCGCCGCCCAGGCGGTCGAGTTCACCGACCCGCGTGGTGACGACAAAGGCCCGGGCACTTATGTCTACCCGACCGATGGCGTCTACAAGCCGGGCTCGTTCGACCTCACCAAGTTCAGCGCCGTCAAAAGCGGTGACGCGGTTGACTTCTCGGTCGAGGTGGCGGCCGGTCTTGAAGACCCGTGGGGCATGGGTGGCGGCTTTGCGGTGCAGATGGTTTTCATCTTCATCAAGACCGGTGCCGGTGGCAACAGCGCCACGCCGCCCGGGCTGAATGTCGTGTTCGCCGCCGGCCATGAGTGGAACAAGGTGGTCGTGCTGTCACCGCAGAAAAAAGCGCGGGTGGGCGGTGAGGCCACCGCCAAGACGGGCGCCCTGGCCAAAGACATCGTGGTGCCCAACCTGACCCGCGGCCGCGGCCGCGCGATCACCGGCACGGTGCCGCTGTCCGAGCTGGGCGGCGACGGCAATGTTGACGGCTGGGGCTACCAGGTGGTGATGCAGTCGAACGAGGGCTTTCCGGCCGCCGGTGACTTTCTCACCCGCAAGGTCAATGAGTACGAAGGCCAGCACCGCTTTGGTGGTGGCAACGACGGTGACTGCGACCCGCATGTGCTGGACGTGCTGGACGGCCCGGATGCCAAGCAGTCAGACATGTTGGCCTACACCTGCGGGCCCGATGGCAAGGCCACCAAGATGGCCACGCTGAAGATGGTCAAGAAATAAACCTTTCGCAAAATCCACAGGAGCAACCCGACCATGAAAAGACTCGCCCTCAAACCACTCGCGGCCGCCATCGGCCTGGCGCTCGTGACACCGGCCTTTGCCGCCGGCATCGATTTCAGTGGCTCCAATATCTACATGAAGTTTCTCGACGGCGACCAGCGCAAGGTCAGCCTGGACAGCGGCGACACCGCCAGTGGCTCCGACAATGGCCAGTGGACCGAGTTCGAGCTGCGCATCAAGGCCACCATCTCGCCGCAGGTCGAGGCCGGTGTGCGCCTGCAAAGCCGCAGCCCGGCGGCCTACTGGAGCAACTTCGGCTTTGCCAACAACGAGGGTTTCAGCGGCGCCACGCCCAACGACATCAAGACCACGCAATCCAAGTTCATCAAGCTGCGCGGCGCGTATGTGCTGCTCACCCCGGGCTATGCCTGGCTTGACCAGGCGCTGATCGGCTCCAGCGACTGGGGCCAGTTTGATCCGTTCACCGTCGGCGCGGTGCGCTACATCGACCGCGACAACTACAACGGCCTGTACTTCAAGGGCAAGCTGCCGCTCAAAGGCAGCACCTGGGAGTTTGCCCGCCTGTCGCTGCCCAACTACCTGCAATCCAACTTCGGCCAGGGCGCGGCCTGCTGCAATACCGACGCCTCGCAGTTCAACGAGGCGATCTACATCGCCCAGGGCAAGGCGCTGCTCGGCCCGGCCAAGGTGACATCAAGCTACCAGTGGTTCAACGACCGGCAGTTCCGGCCCGACACCACGCCCAACAACGGCCAGGATGTCGAAACCTTTGCCAAGAACAAGGTCTTCATGCTCAAGGGCGAGGCCAGCGTGATCGACGGGGTGGACATCAAGGGCGCTTATTACCGCTCGGAGTACAAGGCGCCGCTGTTTGACCAGCCCTGGATCAACGGCCCCAAGTCCAGCATCAATGACCGCGCCTTCAAGCTCGACGTGGCGCTCAGCGCGCTGCCCGTGCCCGGCCTGTCGCTGAACTACCAGTACTTCGACATCGGCGCCGGCTACTACAGCAACGGCGCATCGCGGCGCGAAACCGACACCCTGCTGACGGAGGGGTCCGAGTCGGCCTGGTACCGCTGGGGCCAGTCGATCTGGCTGGGCGGCGCGGCCAAGGACTACCAGCAATCGCCCGCCTCACCACGCTGCGCGTCGTCGGGCGGGGGTGTCTGCCGCGCCGACAGCGGCCTGGCCGGCGGCGCCAACGGCTTGATCGACAACGACTACATCGATTTCGACGAGGCACCGGCCGAGTCGGTGCAGGGCTGGAAGGGCCACACCCTGGTGGCCAACTTCGAGGTGGCCAAGGTCGGGCTGTCGGCCGAGTTCACCCGCATCGGCTACAACTACAACTGGCAAAACTACGCTGCCAACGGGCCGTTGTCGAACTTCTTCAACCTCAACAACGACCGCAAGACCAACCTGGTGGTGCTCAAGGCCGGCTATGTGGTGCCGGTGCTGGGTGGCATCGAGTTGGGCGCCAAGTACAAGCTGGTGGACGACAAGAACCGCGGCCAGATCGGCAATGCCGGTGATGACCGCGACACCAAGGACACCGGCTACACCTTGAGCGCCGGCAACCAGCTGTTCCGCGATCTGTTTGGCAGCGTGTCGTTCGGCCACTACGCACGCGACATCACCCGGCCGGGCGCCAAGTTCGACAACAGCAAGGACATCATCAGCCTGCGCCTGTCGTACAACCTGGCCGGCTTCGAGACCGGCGTGCTGGCCCAGAAGGTGCGTGGCAATGGCGACCCGGGCGAGACCGGCACTGCCGGCTCCATCAGCCAATACCGCATGAAGGCGTTTGTCAAAGCCATCTTCTGAGCGCCTGCGCCTGACGCGATGGGCCCTGCCTGCTGTCGGGCCGGGCCCGTTTTGCCTTAGGCTGTGCGGGCCGGGCCGGCGTTGCGCCGCCCATCCCTTCACCCCCGACGAGATTGCCCATGAAAACCAGTTCCCTTGCCGCCTTGCTGCTGCTGCCGCTGGCGGTGCTGGCCCAGCCCACGCCGCTGCTCAGCATCGACGACCCGGCCGGCGACGATGTGGGGGATGGGTCGCTCGTCTACCCGCGCGACAGTGGCTACGAGCCCGGCGATCTTGATCTGCGCTCACTGCGGGTGTTTGCCGACGGCAACAACCTGCGCTTCGAGGCCACTTTTGCCAACCCCATCCGCGACCCGGCCACCGTGCGCGGCAGCGGCATGGGCAGTGAAGACCTGTCGGTGTTTGCCCGGCGCGGCTTTTATGCCTTCAATCTCGACATCTACCTCGACACCGACCGGGTGGCCGGATCGGGCAATACCGTCACGTTGCCGGGCCGACGGGCCACCTTCGACCCCGCACACGGCTGGGAGAAAGCCATCGTGCTGACCCCCCGACCTGAGCTGATGGCGCGCCAGCTGGCCGACACCTTGCAGCAAGTGGCCACAGCCGCGCCGGGCGATGTGGCGGCGTCGATCGCCCAATCGGTGTTTTTTGCCACCGAGGTGAAGGTGCGTGGCCGCACGCTGTCGTTCATGGTGCCCACCACCTTCATCGATGCCAAGACGCTGGTCGGGGCCTCGTTGACCGCGCTGGTCACACTGTCCAAGCCCTCGGTTGAGGCCGAACTCAGCTTGCTGGGCAACAACCCAAGAAGCCCGTTGGAGCGCCTGACGCTGGGCGCGGCGCAGCCCGAAATGGGCCGGCCGATGGCGGCCATGGGCTACACCAGCGACCAGGCGCCGGCCACCGCCGTGGTGGACATGCTGAGCCCGGCGCCGGGCCAGCAAGCGCTGCAACTTGCGCGGGGCGGGCTGTTGACCGGCTTGAACCGCGACAACAAACTGGGGCTGAGCTCGGTGTTCCAGCCCGCCGCACCCGCCACCCCGGCCGTGGCCAGCAGCCCGACGGGCGGCTCCTGGTTCTCGCGCGCGCTGGGCGGCGTGGCGGCGCTGGGTGGTGGCGCCACCGGCGCCGCCACGGCCGCGCCGGTGGCCGGCGCGTCGGCGGCTGCGCCGGCCAACGTGCCCAGCCTGCAATCGATCATGGCGCCAGCGGCGGTGGCCGGGCCGGCCGGCGTATCGGCGGCACCAACGCCAACGCCAACGCCATCGGCAGCGCCAACGCCAGCGGCAGCGGCGCCGGCCGTCGCTTTGCCAGCGCTGGTGCCCGCCGCC
>JANMKO010000603.1:0-3115 GCA_031372085.1 Betaproteobacteria bacterium | reverse complement strand
GAGCCAGGCCATCGTGGCCATCATCATCACCAGCATGATCAGGCTGTCGAGCATGACAAACAGCAGTTGCACGTACAGCGCCTTCACCGCCTCGGTGTCGTTGGTGACGCGGCTGACGAGCTGGCCGGTGATGGCCGCATCAAAGTAGGCCATCGGCAGGCGCAGCACATGGCTGTACACCTCGTCACGCAGCCGCTGCACCGAGCGCATGGCCACCCCCGCCAGCCGCACCAGCTGCCAGTAGCGCAGCGCGCTGGCCAGCCAGCCGGCGGCCAGCGCGCCACCCAGCAGGCCGGCGATGGTGGCCAAGTCGGCGTTGCGCGGCAGCAGGTGGCTGTCGATGAAGGCTTTGCCCAGCACCGGGCCGAGGGCGTCCAGCGCCGCCGCCAGCACCAGCCAGGCCACGCCCCGGCGCAGCACCGGTGCGTCGGGCGCGGCGCTGCGTGCCAGCAGGGCCAGCGCGGCGCGGCGCTCGCTGGCGTCGGGTTGGGCTTTGTCAGCGGGGGTCATGGGCCCACCTGCACGATTGCGCCGGGCGAAAGATCAGCGCCAGCGTCGGTCAGCGCCAGCGAATCCTGCAACTGCTGCACCCGCCACTGCGTGGCATACCAGCCCGGGTGGCCGTCGGCCAGCGTCGCGGCCAGCAAGTCGGCGTGCCGGCCCTGCTCGGTGATGCGGCCGTGGCGCAGCACCAGCGTCAAGTCAGCGTCCAGCACCGTGGCCAGCCGGTGGCTGACGATCACCACGCTGCGGCCTTGCCGGTGCCGCCGCAGGTGGGCCAGGATGGTGGCCGCCGTGCCGGTGTCCACGGCCGACAGCGCATCGTCCAGCAGCAGCAGCGGCGCATCACTGAGCAGCGCGCGGGCGATGGCCACACGCTGGCGCTGGCCGCCCGACAGCGTGATGCCGCGCTCACCCACCGGCGTGTCGTAGCCCTGCGGCAGGTGGCGGATGTCGTCATGCACGGCGGCATCGCGGGCGGCGGCCTCGATCTGCGCCCGCGTTGCATCGGGCCGGGCCAGCGCGATGTTCTCGGCCACGCTGGCCGAGAACAAGAATGGCTCTTGCGGCACCCAGGCGATGGCCTGCTGCAAGGCCGCCAGGGTGTGCTCGGCCAGCGCCACACCGCCCCAATCCAGCGTGCCCTGCTGCGGCGCCCACTGCCGCAACAGCAGTTTGAGCAAGGTGCTTTTGCCGGCGCCGGTGGGGCCGACGATGGCCAGCGTCTGGCCGGCCGGCAGCACAAAGCCGACCCCGGCCAGCGCCGCCGGGGCCTGGCCGGGGTAGGCAAACACCAGCTGCCGGGCGCGCAGCGCACCGGGCGCCACCGTGGCCCGCGTGCCGGTATCGTCAATGGTGAGCGGGCTGCTGATCACCGGCGCCAGACGGGCCCAGGCGGCGCGGCCGCGCTCAACCAGGCTGAGCACCCAGCCGGCGGCAAACATCGGCCAGATCAACTGGCCCAGGTAGAGGCCGAAGCTGGTGAGCTGGCCCAGCGTCATCTCACCCTGCCACACCAGCCAGCCGCCAAAACCCAGCGACAAGGTCATCGCCGCAGTCAAGGTCAAACCCACCGCCGGCTCGTAGCCGGCCTCCCAGCGCTGGGCGCGCAAGCCGGTGGCCGACGCGCTGGCGGCGAGCTGCGCAAACTGCGCGCTGCTGCGCGCCTCCAGCCCCAGCGCGCGCAGGGTGCGCACGCCCGTCAAGCTTTCTTGCACCTGGTCGTTGAGCGCGCCAAACGCATCCAGCGCCTGGCGTGCGGCGGCATGCAGGTGGCGCGAGATCCACCAGAAGCTCAAGGCCATCAGCGGAAACGGCAGCAGCACCACGGCGGCCAGCCGCCAGTCCACCCCCAGCGCCATCACCGCGATCACCAGCAGCAGGGTGAGCGTGCCGTCAAAGCCGGCCAGCATGGCCTCACCGGCGGCCATCTCGACGGCGTCCACATCGTTGGTGGCCAGCGCCATCAAGTCGCCGGTGCGCTGGGTTTGGTAAAAGCGCGGGCCTTGTTGCAGCAGCCGGCGGTAGAGCTGCAGGCGCAGGTGCACGCCCAGTTGGTAAGCGGTGGCAAACAGCCGCAAGCGCCAGGCCACACGCAGACCGTAGATCAGCGCACCAGCGGCCAGCAGCAGGCCGATCTGTTGCCACAGCGCTGTGCCGGTCAGGCGCCCCGCTACCAGCCGGTCAACGATCTGGCCCACCTGGCGCGGCAGCCACACGCCCAGCGCCGCCACGCCGGCCAGCATGGCGGCCGATGCGGCGTAGGCGCGCCAGTGCTGGCGCACAAAGCCACCGATCAGGCCGGACAAGGTCATGGGGTTGGGCGGGGCGCCCGCCGGCAGCGGGGTTGGCTGGTGCGCAGGCTGGGAATAAACCCAGATTTTAAGTGGCCGGGTCAAACATCGCGGATGTCGGCCACCGCCGCCTGGCCAAAGTCAGCCCGGTCCAGCCGGGCCAGCAGGCGCTGGGCGCAGACCTGAGCGCTGACGAGCACGCCGTCGGCCTGCATTTGCACAAACCGCGCCCGCTCTGGGAACAGCGTTGCATCGCTGGCGCGCAGTTCGGCCTGCATGTCGGTGTCGATCACGCCGGGCGCCATCGACACCACGCGCGCCGGGTTGGCCTGCGACGCCTGCTCCAGCGCCAGCGCGCGGCTGAAGTGGTCCATGCCGGCCTTGGCCGCGCAGTACGCGGCGCTGCCGGCCATGGCCTGGCGGCCCAGGCCCGACGAGATGTTGAGCACCCGGCGCGCGCCGGGCCAGTCGCGCGTGGCGTGCAAAAACGCGGCCGACAGCAGCAGCGCGGCCTCCAGCCCGACACGCAGCGCCTGGCTCAACGCGGCAAAAGGCACTTGGTCCAGCGGCGCCAGCCGGCCCACCACACCGGCGTTGTTGATCAGCGTGGCGGTGCGCAACGCCGCGCCGTCCAGCCCGGTGAGCCAGTCTTGCAGCCGTTGCGCGGCGGCGCTGGCGTCGGCCAGGTCGAGTGGCCATTGCACCAAGCGCTGGCCAGCCGCGTCGGCCCGGGCTTGCAGCGCCGGATGGGTGTGCCGGGCGATGCCCAGCACGGTGTGGCCGGGCAGCAGGCGCTGCGCCACCAGTGCGGCGCCCAGGCC
>JANMKO010000572.1:0-7142 GCA_031372085.1 Betaproteobacteria bacterium | reverse complement strand
CGTCACCGCACACCTTGTCACGCGGAAAGTCATGCTGATCGACCAGCACCACCTGCTGCCCCTGGCGCGCCAGCCACAACGCGCAAGCACTGCCGGCCGGGCCGGCGCCGACCACCAGCACGTCGCAGATTGAGGGGGGCGCGGTGGCGGCGGGCATGGGCGAGATGGGCGGGATGGGCAGGGCGGGCGACGGGACAGCGAGGCGATTTTGATTGTAGGCAAGCCCTTCATCCGGGCCGCGCGCACGGCCTGGCGTCCGGTATTCGTGGCCCGGGCGCAGCCCATTCGCGGCCCATCTGCGGCCCATTCGGCATGCACAATCGCCGCCACAACGGGGGCCGGATGGCGCGGATTTTCGACAACATCGAACAAGATTTGCTGGCCGCCTTGCGGGCCACGCTGGCGGTGTCGAAGCGGGCTGACTTCTGCGTCGGCTACCTCAACCTGCGCGGTTGGCAGGCGGTTGACGATCTGGTGCAGCCCTGGCAAGCGCAGGCGGGCCAGGTTTGCCGGGTGCTGGTGGGCATGCAACGGCCACCGCATGATGAAATCAGAGAGATTTACCGCGCCGGATCAGGCCCGGACGGGCTGGACAACGCCACTGCGGCGCGGCTCAAAACCCAGTTTGCCGCCCACCTGCGTGAGCAAATCACCCTGGGCATCCCCACCGGCAAAGATGAGGCGGCGCTGCGCACGCTGGCCCGCCAACTGCGTGCCGGCCAGGTGTGCATCAAACTCTTTCTGCCGTACCCGCTGCACGCCAAGCTGTACTTGCTGTTCCGCGACGATGTCAACAACCCCATCACCGGCTTTGTCGGCAGCAGCAACCTCACGATGCAGGGCCTGGCGCGGCAGGGTGAGCTCAACGTCGACGTGCTCGACCACCATGCGACCGAGCGCCTGTCGGCATGGTTCGATGCCCGTTGGGGCGACCGCTGGGCACTCGATGTGTCGGCTGAACTGGCCGCCATCATCGAAGCCAGCTGGGCCCGCGAAGCGGCGATCCCACCGCACCACATCTACCTCAACATCGCCTACCACCTGAGCACCGAAGCGCGGGCGGGCCTGAGCCAGTTCCGCCTGCCGGCACGTTTCGAACAAGACCTGTTCGAGTTTCAGAAAAGTGCGGTCAAGATCGCCGCCCGCCACCTGCAGCGCCGCGGCGGCGTGATGATCGGCGACGTGGTGGGCCTGGGCAAGACGATGATGGCCACCGCGCTGGCGCGAATGTTCGAAGACGACATGGGCTTCGAAACCCTGATCATCTGCCCCAAGAACCTGGAGCCGATGTGGGAGCGCCACCGCACCGAGTACGGCCTGCGCGGCACGGTGCTGCCGATCAGCCAGGTGACCCGGCGGCTGCCGGATTTGAAGCGCTACCGGCTGGTGCTGATCGACGAGAGCCACAACCTGCGCAACCGCGAAGGCCGGCGCTACAAGGCCATCGCCGACTACATCCGCAGCTGTGATGCCAAAGTCATCTTGCTGACGGCCACGCCCTACAACAAGACCAAGACCGACCTGTCCAGCCAGCTGCGCCTGTTCATCGACGAGAAGGCCAACATCGGCTTGCGGCCTGAGCACTTCATGCGCCGCGAAGGCATGGGTGAAGCCGAGTTCGAGCGCAAGTACCAATGCAAGGTCAACTCGATCCTGGCGATCGAAAAGAGCACCGATTTTGATGACTGGCGCGAGCTGATACGGCTGTACATGGTGCGCCGCACCCGCAGCTTCATCGTCCAGCACTACACGCAAGCCGACGAGAAGGGCCGGCGCTTCTTGCCCGGCAAGGACGGCAGCCGCAGTTACTTTCCACTGCGCATACCGCTGTCCTTGAAGTTTGCGGTGGACGAGGCTGATGTGCACGACCGCTACGCCCGCCTTTATGCCGGCGCCGTGGTCGACCAGATCAACGCGCTGCACGTACCCCGTTACGGCTTGGGTCTATATGTCGACCCCATCGCCGAGAAGACTGCATCGGCGACTGAACGCAAGGTCATCGAGAACCTGGGCCGGGCGGGCAAACGCCTGATGGGCTTTTGCCGAACCAACCTGTTCAAGCGGCTGGAGTCATCGGGCTACTCATTCCTGCAGTCCATCGACCGCCACATCCTGCGCAACCGCATCTACCTCTACGCGATTGAGAACGGGCTCGATTTACCGGTGGGCGTGCTCGATGCCGGGCTGCTGGACGCTGACCACATTGACGAAGATGCCGAGGGCCTTGAAGGCGACCCGGAAGACCTGCTCGATGGCCTGGTGGAAGCGGTGGCAGCAGTTGAGGCGGTTGAAGCGGTTGAGGCGGGGGCAGCGGTTGAGGCCGGCCCGGCCCCCATCGATCCGATGGCCAGGGCCAGAACCGCCTACCAGCTGTATTCAATCGACTACAAGAAGCGCTTCAAGTGGATCAGCGCGCGCCTGTTCAAGCCTATGCTGGCCGAACACCTGGCCGCTGACACCCAGTCCTTGAGCGAGTTGATGGCCCGCCACGGCGCCTGGGATGCCAGCCAGGACCGCAAGTTTCTGGAACTGCGCCAATTGGTGGCCAAGACCCATGCCAAGGACAAGGTGCTGGTCTTCACCCAGTTTGCCGACACCGCCCGCTACCTGGGGCGCGAGTTGCGCAAGGCCGGGCTGACCCAACTGGCGGTGGCTACCGGCGCGTCGGCCGACCCGTACGCGCTGGCCTGCCAGTTTTCACCCCGGTCCAACAACAAGACCGTGAGCAAGGCCGATGAGTTGCGCGTGCTGATTTGCACCGACGTGTTGTCAGAAGGCCAGAACCTGCAAGATTGCAGCGCGGTGGTCAACTTTGATCTGCCCTGGGCCATCATTCGGTTGATCCAGCGCGCCGGCCGGGTCGACCGCATCGGGCAGAAGGCCGAAGAAATCCGCTGCTATTCGTTCTTGCCGGCCGATGGCGTGGAGCGGCTGATCCAGCTGCGTGCCCGCATCCAGCAACGCCTGCTGGAAAACGCCGAGGTGGTGGGCACCGACGAATCGTTTTTTGAGGACGAGCAAGCCGCCACCATCCGCGATCTGTACACCGAGCGTTCAGGCGTGTTCGACGACAACGACGACGAGGTCGATCTGGCGTCGTATGCCTGGCAAGTGTGGAAGCAGGCCACCGAAGGCCAGCCCGAGCTGGCGCGCGCCGTTGAATCAATGCCGCCGGTGGTCTATTCGGCCCGGTCGTTCTCGCTGGACCACAGCCGCTTTCCGCTGCTGGGCAAACAGGGCGCACAAGGCGGCGCCCTGGTCTACGTCAAATCACCCGATGGCAATGACCACCTGGCCTGGGTCAGCCCCAGCGGCCAGACGGTGACCGAATCGCAGTACACCATCCTGCGCGCGGCTGAATGTGCGGCCGGCACACCCGCCGTGCCGCGCGCCGAGAACCACCACGATCTGGTGGCACTGGGCCTGCAACTGGCCGTGGTGCAAGACAAGTCGGTCGGCGGCGGCCTGGGCCGACTGTCCAGCGCCAGGCGCCGCAGCTATGAGCGACTGAAGCGTTACGCGATGGCGCAGCAGAACACGCTGTTTCGCGACGATGAACTGGAACGCGCGCTCGACGACATCTACCTGCGGCCGTTGCTTGAAACCTCGGCCGATCTGCTGAACCGCTTGATGCGCAGCGGCGTCAACGACGTTGAACTGGGCCAGGCCGTGAAGTCACTGCGTGAAGAAGGCCGGCTGACTTTTGCTGAAGACGACGCCGTGCTGCGTGAGCCGCGGGTGGTGTGCTCGATGGGATTGATTGCCACGGCCGCCGCATGACCCGCGATGCCGTTCCGAGCGAAGAATCGCTCACCGTCGAGTTCAAAAGCGACCGCGACATCTTGAGCGACGATGCGCTGGTTGAAGCGGTTGTCTGCCTTGCCAACGCTGAAGGCGGCCGCATTTTTGTCGGTATTGAGGACGATGGCCACGTCACGGGCCTGCACCCGACGCGGCCCGCGCGTATCGAAGGTCTGGCTGCCTTGGTCGCCAACCGTACGTCACCGCCCTTGGCCGTGACGTGCAGCAACTGGGTTCAGCACGGTCTTCGCGTCGCCGTGATCAACGTGCCCAAGTCGCAGCCAATCGTCGCCCGCTCGGACGGGCTCATCAAACGCCGCCGCCTGCGCATGGACGGGCGCCCGGAGTGCGTGCCGTTTCTGCCAGCCGAGCACCTGAGCCGCCAAAGTGATCTGCGCCTGACAGACCCGTCCGCACAAGTGCTGGCAGGCGCCACCCTGGCCGATTTTGACCCCTTGCAGCGCGAGCGGCTGCGTGCCGTGATTGACCGCAATCCGCGCGGCGACAAAGCCTTGCTGCGCTTGAGCGACGAAGAGCTGGAGGGCGCGCTGGGCTTGACCGTCAGCGAGGGCGGGTTGCGACAGCCCACGCTGGCTGGCCTGCTGATGATTGGCCGCACAGCGGCGCTACGGCGTTTGGTGCCCACCCATGAAGTCTTGTTCCAGGTACTGGACGGCACCCAGGTGCGCGTCAATGAGCCCTCGTCGGCCGCATTGGTCGAAGTCGTCGAGTGGCTTGATCTGCTGGGCCGGGGCGTGAACACCGAGCAAGAGTTTGCCGATGGCCTGTTTCGCGTGGCGGTGGCGCGGGTGGATGCCGATGCCCTTCGCGAGGCCATCAACAACGCGCTGGTTCATCGGGACTATGCACGCCTGGGGCCGGTGCGGGTCTGCTGGGAGACGGATCAACTTATCGTCAGCAATGCGGGGGGCTTTGTTGAAGGTGTCACGCTGGGCAATCTGCTGACCACCGAGCCCAAACCCAGAAACCCCAAACTGGCGGATGCTTTCAAGCGCATCGGGCTGGTTGAGCGCACCGGGCGCGGCGTCGATTTGATCTACAACGGCATGCTGCGCTTTGGCCGGCCCGCCCCCGACTATTCGGAGTCGCGGCCTGATCTGGTCAAGCTGACAATCAGCACCGAGCCTGCCGACCTGGCCTTTGTGCGCATGCTGCTGGGCGAAGAAACCCGCAGTCAAGAGCCGCTGCCCGTGGAAACCTTGCTGGTACTCACCGAGCTGCGGCGCGCCAGACGCGCCAATGCGGCAGACCTGGGCCGTGCGCTGGCCCGGTCTGAAACCCAGGCGGCCCGCATTTGCGAGCGATTGACCGAGCGGGGCCTGCTGCAAGCCGCCGGCAACGCCCGCCGACGTGAGTACATCCTGCACCCCACGGTTTATCGGGCGCTGGGCCAGCGGGCCGAGTATGTGCGGCAGGCAGGCTTTGATTCGATCCAGCAGGTAGAGATGGTGCGGCGCTATGCGGCTGAGCACGGCAAGATCAAGCGCGACGACGCTGCCCGGCTGTGCCAGATCGGCTCTCTGGCGGCCAGGGCGCTCTTGCGGCGCATGGTGGGTGATGGCCTGCTTGAACTGCACGGCATCAAACGCGGCGCCCACTACACGCTGGCAAGGGGCAAGGTGCCAGGCGCTTGAGCCGCACCAGCCGATTTGGACGCATTTGGACGGTTTTGGACTTGCCAATTGAGGCCAAGTGCTTGATATCTAAACGGAAAAACGGCCCGCCTTGACAGCGGCAGCCCAAGTTATGGCATCTCAAAACCAAAAGACCTGATCCATGGCGCCCCTTGATTTCCCACTTTTCCAGAAGCACCTGGCGGCCTTTGACTTTCCACGCTTGTTCGTTGAGGTGCTCGGCTGGAACCAGGCGCCCAGCGCGTCCCGCGCCTGGCAAAGCAGCACCACAGCCCACCACCGCTTTACCAGCCGCATGGTGGCTGAGCTGGGCGGCGTGGCCGTGCTGCAAGTGGTGGCTGCCGACGGCTGGCCTGACGAAACCACCCGCGCCGCCGTCTGGAAGCACCTGTCGCAGCAGCATGCCGAGAACATCCTGATCTTCACCGACCGCCAGGACCGCGCCTCGCAAAGCCAGTGGTACTGGGTCAAGCGCGGCCGAGATGAGGCCACCGGCAAGCCCCGCAACACCCCGCGCCGGCACGACTACTTTCGGGGCCAGCCGGTAGACCTGTTTGCAGCCAAGCTGCAGGCGATGGTGGTGGAGTTGTCGGCGCTGGACGCCGCCGGCCGCATGCCGGTGCTGGAAGCCGCGCGCCGCATCCAGGCGGCGCTGGACGTGGGCCAGACCACCAAGCGCTTTTTTGCCCGCTACGCCGAGCAGCATGACCAGTTGCTGGCCCAGATCGAGGGCATCTCAGACGACCGTGACCGCCGCTGGTATGCGTCTGTCATCCTGAACCGCTTGATGTTTGTCTGGTTTTTGCAGAAGAAGTTTTTTCTTGACGGTGGCAACACCGATTACCTGTTGAGCAAGCTGGCCGAATCGCGCCAGCGCGGACCGGACCGGTTTTTTGGCGAGTTTCTCAATGCGCTGTTTTTTGATGCCTTTGCCAAACCCGACGCCGACCGCGCAGCATTGACGCAGCAGCTCACCGGCGCTGTGCCTTACCTCAATGGCGGCCTGTTTCTGCACCACAAGCTGGAGCTGGACGCCCAGCACCAGCCGCGCCTGGGCGCCAGCCTGCGCATCCCCGATGCCGCATTTGCAGGGGTGTTTGAGGTTTTTGCCGCCTTCACCTGGCACCTGGACGACACACCCGGCGGTGACGCCGACGAGATCAACCCCGATGTGCTGGGTTTCATCTTTGAGAAATACATCAACCAGAAAGCCTTTGGCGCTTACTACACCCGGCCCGAAATCACCGGCTACCTGGCCGAGCGCAGCATCCACCAGTTGATTCTGGAGCGGGTGCATGAGCCCGCGCTGCCCGAGTTGGGCCTGGCCGAGATCAAGTTCGACACGGTCTCCGATCTGCTGGCCAAGATGGACGCCCGCACCGCGCTCAAACTGGTGGGCGAGGTATTGCCATCGATCACCGTGCTAGACCCGGCGGTGGGCTCAGGCGCATTTTTGGTGGCCGCGCTCAAATGCCTGATCAATGTTTACTACGCGGTGGTGGGCCGCGCCGAGCTGGGTGCCAGCGCTGAGTTGCAAACCTGGCTGCGCCAAATACAGGCCAGCCATCCCAGCGTGGGCTACTACATCAAGCGCCGCATCGTCACCGACAACCTGTACGGCGTTGACATCATGGAAGAGGCCAGTGAGATCGCCAAGCTGCGATTGTTTCTGGCGATGGTGTCGTC
>JANMKO010000546.1:0-5105 GCA_031372085.1 Betaproteobacteria bacterium | reverse complement strand
CTGTTCGAGCTGGAAGACCGCATCGGCGTGCCGATGGCCGAGCCCGCCGAGCTGCCCAAACGGGTGTCCGACATCCTGTTGCTGATCGAGCCGCACATGGCGCAGCTGCGCGCCCAGGCCGCCGCGTGAAGCGCCAGACCGACCGGCGCCAGCGCAGGCCCCGTTGACATGCCGGCGCGCCGCGTTGTCGTCACCGGCCTGGGCCAGATCACGCCGCACGGGCGCGATGTGGCGGCCGGGTTCGAGGCCTTGCTGGCCGGGCGCAGCGCGGTGCGCCGCCATGCGGTGGGCGACGCGCCGCACTGCACCACGCTGGCCAGCGCGGTGTGCGCCGATTTTGATGCCGGCGCTGAGTTGGGCCGGCCGCGCGCCATCACGATGGACCGGGTCAGCCAGCTGGCCGTGCTGGCGGCGCGGGCGGCCTGGGCCGACGCCGGCCTGGCGGGCACGGGAGGGGCCCAATCCAGCGCACTGACCGATGCCGAGCGTGAGCGCACCTGCGTGCTGTGGGGCACCGGGGCCGGCGGCATCCAGACGTTGGAGCGCGGCTACCGCGAGCTGTTTGTCAAAGGCCGGCCGCGCATCTCACCGCTCAGTGTGGTGATGGGCATGAACAACGCCGCCGCCGGCCAGATCGCGTTGCTGCTGGGCCTGGGCGGGGCCTGCATCACCTACTCGGTGGCCTGCGCCTCGTCGGCGGTGGCCATCGGCGAGGCGTTGCGCCGGGTGCGCTGGGGTGATTGCGCGCTGGCGCTGGCCGGTGGCGCCGAGGCGGCCTTGCCTTACGGCACGCTCAAAGCCTGGATGTCGATGCAGGTGCTGGCCGGGGCGGGTGCGGGTGGCACGGGCGACGAAAGCGTGAACGACGAAAGCGCTGACGACGAAAGCGCGGACGACGCCCAGGCTGGCGCCGCCAGCGCCTGCCGGCCGTTTGACGCCAGCCGCAGCGGCCTGGTGCTGGGCGAGGGCGCGGCCGCGCTGGTGCTGGAGGAGCGCGGCCATGCGCTGGCGCGCGGCGCCCGCATTTATGCCGAGCTGGCCGGTGCCGGCAGCAGCAACGACCACCACCACCTGAGCACCCCCGACGCCGCCGGCCAGCTGCGCGCGTTGCAGGCGGCACTGCGGGACGCCGGCGCCGATGCCAGCGACGTGGCTTACGTCAACAGCCACGGCACCGCCACCATCGAGGGCGATCCGGTGGAGGCCGACGCGCTGCGGCGGCTGTTTGGCGCCCACGCGCCGCAGGTGGCGGTGAGCGCCACCAAATCGATGCATGGCCATCTGATGGGCGCGGCCGGCGCGCTGGAGGCGCTGGTCACCGTGCTGGCGGTGCACACCGGCAACCTGCCGCCCACCGCCCACCTGCGGCAGATCGATCCGGCCTGCACCGGGCTGGACCACGTGCTGGGCAGCGGCCGGCACGGCGTGCCGGTGGCGCTGGCGCTGTCCAACTCATTCGCTTTTGGCGGCAGCAACACCGTGCTGGCCTTCCGCCGCCATGCGGCTTGACGGCGCGCGGCGACAATTGCTGGATGGATCCGCAGGACTCTCTGTTTGCTGACCCGCCGGCGCCCGCTGGCGCTGCCGAGCCGCCAGGCAACGAGCCGCCAGGCAACGAGCCGCCAGGCAACGAGCCGCCAGGCACCGAGCCGCATGCCGCGCCGCATGCCGCGCAGCTTGCCCCGCTGGCCGAGCGTCTGCGCCCGCGCAACCTGGGTGAGGTGATCGGCCAGGCCCACCTGCTGGGCCCGGGCAAGCCGCTGCAGGTGGCGTTCGAGACCGGCCGGTTGCACTCGATGATCCTGTGGGGCCCGCCCGGTGTGGGCAAAACCACGTTGGCGCGCTTGATGGCCGGCGCGGTCAGGGGGGTGCCCCGCTTGGGGGGTGACGACGGCGCTGCCGCCCTCACCCCCCAAGCGGGGCGAGCCGCCTTGGGGCGGCAAGGCGTCGGCGCCCGCTTCATCGTGCTGTCAGCCGTGCTGGCCGGTGTCAAGGACATCCGCGACGCGGTGCAGCAGGCACTGGCGGCGCGCGGCACCGGCCTGGGCACGGTGGTGTTTGTCGATGAGGTGCACCGCTTCAACAAGGCCCAGCAGGATGCGTTTTTGCCGCATGTCGAATCTGGCCTGTTCACCTTCATCGGCGCCACCACCGAGAACCCGAGCTTCGAGGTCAACTCGGCGCTGCTGTCGCGGGCCACGGTGCATGTGCTCAAGTCACTCGACGATGCCGAGCTGGCCCGTCTGATCGACCGCGCCCGCAGCACGCTGGCCGCGCCGCCGCTGAGTGAGGCCGCCCGTCGGCGGCTGATCGGCCATGCCGACGGCGACGCGCGGCGCCTGCTCAACGCCTACCAGAACCTGGTGGAGGGGGTGCAGCCCGGCGCCGGTGCGCCGACCGATGAGATCACCGAGGCCCAACTCGAACAAACCCTGGGCGAGCTGCTGCGCCGCTACGACAAGGGAGGCGACCAGTTTTACGACATGATCTCGGCGCTGCACAAAAGCGTGCGCGGCTCGGATCCGGACGCGTCGCTGTACTGGCTGGCGCGCATGCTGGACGGCGGCGTGGACGTGCGCTACGTGCTACGCCGGGTGCTGCGCATGGCCAGTGAGGACATCGGCCTGGCTGACCCGCGCGGCCAGACCCTGGCGCTGGAGGCCACCGCCATCTATGAGCGGCTGGGCTCACCCGAGGGTGAGCTGGCGCTGGCCCAGGCCGTGGTCTACCTGGCCGTCGCGCCCAAGAGCAACGCGGTCTACACCGCCTGGAATGCGGTGCGGGCGCTGGTCAAGCAGGACGTGACGCGGCCGGTGCCGATGCACTTGCGCAATGCGCCCACCCGGCTGATGAAAGGCCTGGGCCACGGCGCCGGCTACCGCTATGCGCATGATGAAGAAGGCGGCTTTGCCGCCGGTGAGCGCTACCTGCCGGACGGGCTGGCAGTGTCGGCGTTTTACCAGCCTGCACCGCGCGGGCTCGAGTTGCGCATCGGTGAGCGGCTGGCCGAGATGCGCCGCCGCAATGCCGACGCCGCATCGGCCCGGCCATCGGCGTCGGGTGCGGCAGAGCCGCGCGACGGGCCTGACACCGACTAGCGCCTGACAACCGCCAGCACCTGACACCTGCTGGAAGCAGCGTTGTGGCGTTGATTTTTGACCGCGCCCGCCGGGCCAACCCAGGGGGTATCTCCCACCGTTTGGCGCTAGCGTGCCACCCTAAAATCTTCGCCAGACCTGCGAGAGGCCCCCTTCTTGCCAGGTTCACCACAAGCCCGGCGGGCAGCGGATGCAGGCATCGGTCTGCACCGGCCGCCGGGCCAGAAACTCGGAGACCCCCGCCATGGACACCTTGTTGCAACAGATCATCAACGGTCTGGTGCTCGGCAGCATGTACGCGCTGGTGGCGCTGGGCTACACGATGGTCTACGGCATCATCAACCTGATCAACTTTGCCCACGGTGAGGTGCTGATGGTCGGCGCGCTGACCAGCTGGACGGTGTTGCGGGTGTTGGCCGGCTCGGGCCTGCCGGGCTGGGTGCTGTTGCTGATCTCGCTGGTGGCGGCCATCGTGGTCTGCGCCGCGCTCAACTACACCATCGAGAAAATCGCCTACCGCCCGCTGCGCACCGCCCCCCGCCTGGCGCCGCTGATCACCGCAATGGGCATGAGCCTGCTGCTGCAAACGCTGGCCATGATCATCTGGCAGCCCAGCACCAAGCCCTACCCGATCCTGCTGCCGTCCGAGCCCTATTTCATCGGCGGCGCGGTGATCAACCTGACGCAGATCCTGATTCTGGTGGTCACCGCCATCACGCTGTTTGCGCTGATGTACCTGGTCAACCGCACCAAGCTGGGCCGGGCGATGCGCGCCACGGCCGAGAACCCGCGCGTGGCCGCGCTGATGGGGGTGCGGCCTGACCAGGTGATCTCGGCCACCTTCATCATCGGCGCCGCGCTGGCCGCGCTGGCCGGGGTGATGTACGCCGCCAACTACGGCACGGTGCAGCACACGATGGGTTTTTTGCCGGGCCTCAAAGCCTTCACGGCGGCGGTGTTTGGCGGCATCGGCAACCTGGCCGGTGCGGTGGTGGGCGGGGTGCTGCTGGGGCTGATCGAGGCGCTGGGCTCGGGCTACATCGGCGCGCTCACCGGTGGCGTGCTGGGCAGCCAGTACAGCGACATCTTCGCCTTTTTGGTGTTGATCCTGGTGCTCACGGTGCGGCCGCAGGGCCTGCTGGGTGAGCGTGTGGCGGACCGCGCCTGACAACGGGGAGCACCCACCATGAAAAACAAACTCATCGTCTTCCTGATCGCCGCGCTGGCGCTGCTGATCTTGCCGCTGCTGGCCCAGCATGTGGGCAACTTCTGGGTGCGCATGCTTGACTTTGCGCTGCTCTACGTGCTGCTGGCACTGGGCTTGAACATCGTGGTCGGCTACGCCGGCCTGCTCGACCTGGGCTACGTCGCCTTTTACGCCGTGGGCGCCTACATGTTCGGCCTGCTGGCGTCACCCCATTTGACCGACAGCTTTGCCGGCATCAAGGCGCTGTTTCCGCAGGGCCTGCACACGCCGTTCTGGGTGGTCATCCCGCTGGGTGCGGCCATTGCCGGCCTGGCCGGGGTGATGCTGGGCGCGCCCACGCTCAAGTTGCGCGGTGATTACCTGGCCATCGTCACGCTGGGCTTTGGTGAGATCGTGCGGGTGTTCATGAACAACCTCGACCGGCCGGTCAACATCACGAATGGGCCAAAAGGGCTACAGCAGATCGACAGCATCAAGATGTTTGGCGTTGATCTGGGCAAGCCGGGTGATTTGTTCGGCATGGAAATATCGTCGGTCACCAAGTACTACTACCTGTTCTTGCTGCTGGTGGTGATCAGCGTGGTGATTTGCTACCGGCTGGAGCAAAGCCGCTTCGGCCGCGCCTGGATGGCCATCCGTGAGGACGAGATCGCCGCCAAGGCCATGGGCATCAACACCCGCAACCTGAAGTTGCTGGCCTTCGGCATGGGCGCCACCTTTGGCGGGGTGTCGGGGGTGATGTTTGCCACCTTCCAGGGGTTTGTCTCGCCCGAGTCGTTTTCGCTGCAAGAGAGTGTGAT
>JANMKO010000512.1:0-2537 GCA_031372085.1 Betaproteobacteria bacterium | reverse complement strand
TTGATGGTGTTGTTCGGGCTGATCAGCGGGCGCAGCACCGCCACCAGGTTGTTCGGGTTTTCGTAGCTCAGCCGGAAGATCTGCGTGATCACCTGGTCACCGCGCTGGTTTACCGGGCCCACCGACACCGTGCCGGCTTGCAGCTTGGCATCGGCCTCGGGCACCACTTTGAGCAGGCCGGCGTTGTCGACCACCGCAAACCCCAGGCCGCGCAGGCCGGCCAGGTATTGCAGATAAGCCTCGCGCACCGGCATCGGCTGCTCGCTGTACAGCGTGATCACGCCCTTGACGCGCGGATCGACCAAGATCTGCCGGTCGATCATCACCGCCATTGCCCGGCTCACGGCCTCGACATCGGCGTTGACGAAGTTCAGCGTCACCGGCGTGCTGGCGCGCAGGCCGGCGCTGCGGCGGTTGGTGGCGGTGGACGCGGTGGGGGCGGTGGCCGCAGCGGCGCCCTCTTGCGCGGCGGCCGGCAGCCAGGCGCACGGCAACAACAGCAGCGCGGCCGACAGCGGCGCCAGGCGCAATGGCAAGCGCAGCGGCAAGCGCAATGGCAAGCACAGCGACAAGCGCAGCGACAAGCGCCGGTGCAAGGCCCAGGCCGGGCGGCGCGCTGATCGAGGGGGGGTCATGGGGGTCATCCGATCGAAATGATGGACAGCGCGCCCTGGCGCCGGCCGATGATGTTGAGCAGGTTGGCCAGCGCGGCGGCCTGGCCGTCGGCGGCTTGCGCGTCACCCCGAAAGCGCAGCCGGGCGCCCGTCCACTGGCCGCTGCCCGACAGGCGCAGCGCGCCGTCCAGCGTGTCGAGCCGAAGCGTGGCCGATTCACCGCCGGCGGGCTGGCTTTGCAGGCCGAGCCGGTAGCTGCCCAGCACCGGCAGCGGCGACAAGCGCGACGACATGCCTTGCAACTCCAGCGCCAGCGCGCCGTCCAGCCGCAGCCGGCCCTGCACCGATTGCAGCCGCAGCCCCGGGCTGGCCAATTGCAGCAGGCCGCCCAGTTGCAAGGTGTTCCACGGCGTGCCCAGCCCGGCCAGCCAGGCCGCCGGCCAGTGGCCGATCACGCCCGGCTCGGCGCAGTCGGGCTGTTCGCCCGCTCCCGCCCTCGGGAGTTCCCCTGCTCCCGCCTGCGGGAGTTCGCCTGCTCCCGCCCGCGGGAGTTCGCCTTCTCCCGCCGGCGGGAGAGGGCTGGGGTGAGGGCTTGCCAGTGCCCGCGAGAATTCCCCCTCTCCCGCTTGCGGGAGAGGGCTGGGGTGAGGGCGTGTCAGTGCGGGCAGCGTTGGCGCATCACCCCGCACCCCAACCCTGTCCCCGGCGGGGCGCGGGCGTGCACAACCCGCCCCCGCCAGCGCCAGCGTGTAGCCACCCCAGCCGGGCTGCCAGTGCAGCTTCAAATCGCCGTTGATGCAGCAATCCTGCTGCGCGGCCAGCGCCAGGCCGCGCCAGTCGGGCCGCAGCCGCCAGTGCAGCCGGCCGGGCAGGGCCGCTGCGTCGCGGCTGCCGGCGCCCCCGGTGAGCACCAGCACGGCGCTGCCGGTCCACAGGCTGCCACGGGCGTCGGCCAGCAGCAGGCGCTGGGCGCTGGCCTGGTGCAGCGCGTCGGCCAGCCACTGCGCCGGTGCGTTGGCCAGCGCCGCCCCCAGCGCGCCCAGCAACACGCCCCACACGGCCCAGCGCCGGCCGGCGTGCTGGGCGCGCTGCCAGCGCTGGCGCTCTTGCGTGGCCGGCGCGGCGGCGGCAGCGGGGCGCAGCCAGCTCACCGGCCGGCCCCGCTGCCGGCACTGATGGCCAAGGTCAGGCTGCCGTCGTACAGCCCGGCGCCGCTTTGTGTCAGGTTGGCCTCCACCACGCGGGCCCGGGCGCCGACGCGCACCTCGGCCAGCCAGGCGCTGAGCTGGGCCGGGTTCACGCCTTTGACGATCAACAGCGCGCGCTCGCCTTGCAAGCTGAGCTTGCCCGGCGGGCCCAGCCGCTCGGTGGCGGCGGTCAGCGCGGCTTGCGCCTGGTCGATCGGCACCGGGGCCACCGCGCGCAGCAGCGCAGCCTCGCTGGCCAGGCTTTGCATCTGCTGGGCTTGCAGGTCCAGCGCATCGAGCTGGGCCGGCGCGCTGGCCAGCGTGCGCCAGGCCGGTGCGATGGCCAGGGCCCACAGCAAATAGCCGCCCAGCAGCAGCGCGGCGCCGCCCAGCAGCCGGCGGTCGCGGTGCGACAGCGCCGCCCACCGGCTTTGCAGATCACGCAACGCGGCCCGCGCCCCGGCCAGCGCCGGGTACTGCGCGTTGGCCGATGCGCGTGCTGCGGCGGCGGCCGCAGCCGGGGGGGCTGCCGAAGTGACGGCCGAAGTGACGGCCGGCTGGGCCGCCGGGTGGACGGCCGGGTTGGCAGCCGTGGTGTTCAAGTTCGTCATGGCGCTGATTTGCGGTTGCCGCGCTGGATGACCAACCGGCCTTCGGCGTTGTCCACCGCCCAGCCCGTGGCCAGCAAGCGGCTGCGCAGTTGGGCGATCTGCGGCGCCGGCCAGCCGCTGGCGGC
>JANMKO010000630.1:0-10255 GCA_031372085.1 Betaproteobacteria bacterium | reverse complement strand
ATGACCGAGACCGAGGCCGCCTTCCAGCTCAGCTTTGTCTCGATGAGCGAGGCCATCCTGGTGGCCGTGCAGGCGGTCAGCCTGATCATCGTGGTCATCATCATGGCGGTGATGGCCAACACCATGACGATGACCGCACGTGAGCGGCTGGCCGAGTACGCCACGCTCAAGGCGCTGGGCTTCTCGCCCGGCTTTGTGGTGCGGCTGCTGTTGGGTGAGAGCCTGCTGATCGCGGCCATCGGCGGCGTGGCGGGCTTGCTGCTGACCTGGCCGCTGGCCGCCGCCTTCCGCAGTGCGGCGGGCACGCTGTTTCCGATCTTTCAGGTATCGACGTTGACGATGGCCTTGCAGTTACTGGCCGCGCTGGTGGTGGGCGCCGTGGCCGCCGCCTGGCCGGCCTGGCGCATGAGCCGCATCGACATCGTGGCCGGGCTGCGGCATGTGGGATAGACAGGCCAGCGCAGGCGCCCTGCCCCGCGCACAACCCGACCCCCATCCCAGCCTTCCCCCTGGCAGGGGGAAGGAGCCCAGCGTGGCTTCCCGATGAGAGCCGTGCCGTTTTCGTACATCGCCCGCAACCTGTGGGTGCGGCGCGTCACCACCTTGCTCACCGCTGGCGGCATGGCGTTGGTGGTGTATGTGTTTGCCACCGTGCTGATGATGAGCGAGGGCATCCGCGCCACCCTGGTGGCCACCGGCCAGCCCGACAACGTGATGGTGCTGCGCAAAGGCGCCGGGGCCGAGATCAACAGCGGCATCGAGCGTGGCCAGGCGCAAGTGCTGTCCACCCTGCCCGGCATCGCCACCGATTCTTTCGGCCGGCCTCTCGTCAGCGCTGAGCCGGTGGTGCTGATCAACCTGCCCAAGCGCAGCAACGGCAAACCCAGCAATGTGACGGTGCGCGGCACGTCGGCGTTGGGCCTGCAACTGCGGCCGGGCGTGCAGATCGTCGAGGGCCGCATGTTCCGCCCCGGCACCTCAGAGATCGTGGTGGGCCAGGCCACAGCCGGCGGTTTTGCCGGCATCGACCTGGGTGCCTCGCTGCGCTTTGCCGGCCGCGACTGGTTGATCGTCGGCCGGTTTGCGTCGGGCCGCAGCGGCTTTGATTCTGAAATCTGGGGTGATGCCGAGCAGATGCTGCAAGCTTTTCGACGGGGCACGTATTCCATCGTCGTGTTCCGGCTGGCCGATGCCGGCTTGTTCGAAACCACCAAAGCCCGCATCGACGCCGACCCTCGGCTGCAACTCGAAGCCAAGCCCGAAATCCGCTTCTACGCCGAGCAGAGTGAGGCGCTGGCCACCTTCATCAACATCCTGGGCCTGAGCCTGGCGCTGATCTTCTCGATCGGCGCGGTGGTGGGCGCGATGATCACGATGTTTGCGGCGGTGGCGTCGCGCATCGGTGAGATCGGCACCTTGCGCGCGCTGGGCTTCCGGCGCGGCGCGGTGCTGGCCGCCTTCATGGCCGAATCATTGTTGCTGGCTGCCATTGGCGGCGTGGTGGGGCTGGCCGCAGCCAGCGTGATGCAGGCGGTGGATGTATCGACCACCAACTTCCAGACCTTTGCCGAGCTGGCCTTCCGCTTTGTGCTGACGCCGCAAATCGCCTGGCAGGCGTTTGCATTTGCGCTGGCGATGGGTGTGGTGGGCGGCTTCATCCCGGCCTGGCGGGCGGCGCGCTTGCAGATCGTCGATTGCCTGCGGGCGGCGTGAGTTTTGCTCCTTCCCCCTGCCAGGGGGAAGGTTGGGATGGGGGTTTGGCATTGCCGCCACACCGGCTTTCGACCCCCACCCCAACCCTCCCCCTGACCGGGGGAGGGAGCAGGTCAGAGCTTGAACGGCGACGGGTCGAACTGCTTCAAGTTCAACGCCCGCCAAACCCGCTCAGCCGTCACTGGCATCTGCATCGCTTCCCCCGCCGCGCCCAGGCCAAAGTGGTCGAGCGCGTCGATCACCGCATTGACCACCGCCGGCGTGGCGCCGATGGTGCCCAACTCACCCACGCCCTTGACGCCCAGCGGGTTGGTCTTGCAAGGGATGGAGGTGTCAAACACCGTCTTGAAGCCCAAAAACCCATCGGCATGCGGAATCGCGTAATCCATGAAGCTGGCGCTCTGCAACTGGCCCGTCTCGGCGTCGTAAGCCACCCGCTCGCACAGCGCCTGGCCGATGCCCTGCACCGCGCCACCCTCCACCTGGCCGCGCACGATCGGCGGGCTGACGACCCGGCCGATGTCATTGACCGAGGCATAGGCCACCACCGCCACGTCGCCGGTGGCGGCATCGATCTCCACCTCGCAGATGTGGCAGCCGTTGGGCCAGGTGGGGCCACCGGCCGAGCTGCTGCTGTCCACGGTGATGCGGGCCTCGGGCTGGCGCGCCGCCAGCTCAAACAGGCCCAGCCCCAAATCGGTGCCGGCCACGTTGAACCGGCCTTCTTGGTATTCGATGTCGGCGGCCGGCGCCTCCAGCGCCTCGGCGGCCAGCGCCTTGGCCTCGTCGATGGTGCGCCGGGACGCCACGCTGACCGCCGAGCCGCCGGTGAACAGCGAGCGTGAGCCGGCGCTACCAAAACCGTTCACCCGGTCGGTGTCGCCTTGCAGCACGCGGATGCGGTCGATAGCCACGCCAAACACATCCACCGCCAGTTGCGCGTAGCTGGTGGCGATGCCCTGGCCCATGCCCTGGGTGGCCGAGCCCAGCTCAATGAAGCCGTCGGCGGTGACGTTGACGATCACCCGCTCTTCCATCGCATTGCCGCCGGTCCACTCCAGGAAGGTGGCGATGCCCCGGCCGCGCAGCTTGCCGCCGGCCTCGGACTGGGCCCGGCGCGCGGCAAAACCGCCCCAGTCGGCCAGCGCCAGGCCCTGGTCGAGGATTTGCTCGAAGCAGCCGCTGTCATAGGTCTGGCCCATGGCGTTTTGGTACGGCATCTGCTCAGGCCGCACCATGTTGCGGCGCCGCAACTCCGCCGGGTCGAGCCGCAGCTGGCGGGCGGCAGCGTCCATCAGCCGCTCCATCAGGTAGATGGCCTCGGGCCGGCCGGCGCCGCGGTAAGCGCCGGTGGGCGTGGTGTTGGTCATCACGGCGCTGAAGTGCAGATCGACCACCGGGATGTCGTAAATGCTGGTCGAGACCCAGGGCCCGATCAGGCACTGGATCACCACGCCGGTGACGCTGGCGTAGCCGCCCACATTGGCAAAACCGCGCACCCGCAGCGCCAGCACCTTGCCGCTGGCATCCAGCGCCAGCTCGGCCCGGCTTGTGACATCGCGGCCATGCACTGCCGCCAAAAATTCTTCGATCCGGTCGGCCCGCCATTTGACCGGGCGCTTGAGTTGCAGCGCGGCAAAGCCGACCACGATGTCCTCGGGGTAGATGCCGGTCTTCATGCCGAAGCCGCCGCCCACATCGCCCACCAATACCCGCACATCGGCCACCGTCAAGCCGGGGATGGCGTCCACCAGCCCGCCGCGCACACCGGTGGGCATCTGGCTGGACAGCCGCACCACCAGCCGGCCGGCGTCGGCCGTGCCCGACAGGCCGACAAAAGCGTTGACGCAGCGCGGCTCGATCGGGCTGGGTGCCAGGCGCTGGTTTTCCACATCCACCGTCACCGTGTGGGCGGCAGCGGCAAACGCCGCAGCGGTGGCCGCTGCATCGCCGTGGCGCATCGCGGCGGCAATGTTGTCGGGCGCGCCGTCACACAGTTGCGGGGCGCCGGGTTGCATCGCGGCAAAGACGTTGACCACCGCTGGCAGCTCGTCGTAATCCACCCCGATGGCGTCACAGGCGGCGCGCGCCTGGTCCAGCGTCTCGGCCACCACCGCCGCCACCGCCTCACCGACAAAGCGCACCCGATCATGGGCCAGTGCGCGGCGCGGCGCTGACACACCGGGTGTGCCGTCGGGCCGGGGAAAGCCGGCCGGCGGCGGCATTGCCTTGACACCGGCCGCCACCAGATCAGCGCCGCTGTAGACGGCGAGCACGCCGGGCAGGGCCAGTGCGGCGGCGGTATCGATGGCGCTGATGCGGGCATGGGCATACGGGCTGCGCAAGAAGGCGAGGTGGGTTTGGCCGGCCAGCACCACATCGTCGGCGTACTGGCCGCGGCCGGTGATCAGCGCCGGGTCTTCGATGCGGCGCACCGATTGGCCGCTGCCGAAGCGGGCGGCTTGCGGGGCGGCAGCGGGGGTGGGGGTGGTGGTCATGCCGTCACCCCCGCCGTCAACCCGGCCGCCACTCCCGCCGTCACCCCCGCCATCACCGCCGCCGCCTGCTGGACGGCCGCCACGATGTTGACGTAGCCGGTGCAGCGGCACAGATTGCCTTCCAGCGCGTGCACGATCTGGGCCTCGGTGGGCTGCGGCGTCTGGGCCAGCAGGCAGGCGCTGGCCAGCATCATGCCGGGCGTGCAAAAGCCGCATTGCAGGCCGTGGCAGTCCATGAAAGCCTGCTGCAGCGGGTGCAGGCTGCCGTCGGCCGCGCTGGCCAGGCCCTCCACCGTGGTGACCTGGCAGCCTGCGGCCTGCACCGCCAGCAAGCTGCAACTCTTCACCGCCTGGCCGTCGATCAGCACGGTGCAGGCACCGCACTGCGCCGTGTCACAGCCGGCGTGGGTGCCGGTCAGCGCCTGCGGGCCGCGCAGCCAATCGATCAGCAAGGTGGCGGGCGCCACCTCGGTGGTCACGGGCTGGCCGTTGAGCCAAAGCGTCAAAGCGAGCATGCCAAATCTCCGGGGGGATTGTGTCGCCCGGCATGGTAGCGGCAAGCCGGCGCGTCAACGGCGCCGGCTGCCGTAGGCCCGCGCGGCTGCGCCCAGCAGCAGCAGGCCGGCAATGCCGCCCAGCAGCCATTCGCGGTTGTCGCGGATGAAATCGCGCGCGTGCCGGGGCCAGAAGCGAAATGAGCCGTCGTCGGCCTCGTCGTGCGGCCGCCTGCTGCCCCGGTCGTCCATGCTGCCGCTGCGCCCGCCCGCCATGCCGGCGTCGGTGCTGCCGCCGCCCGCCAGCCCGCCACCACCCGCCCATTCGGTGTTGCGGGTGGCGGCCGGTTGCGTGCCCAGGCTGGCGTCACTGCCCAGCAAGTTGCTCTGCGACAGCGCCGATTGCTCGGGCGGGGCGCCGGCTTGCGGCAGCGTGGCGGCCGTCAAGGTCTTGGCGGCGGGCGTGGTGGCTGCGGGCGCGATGGCAGCGGGCGTGGGCGCCGCGCCGGGCCGGGCCGGCACGGGTTGGCTGGCCTCGGCGGTGTCGCTGCGCTGCATCTCCAGCAGCAGATCCAGGTTTTTGCCGCCAGTCGCAACGCTGCCGGTCAGCGCTTTGTCCAGCACCCCGGGCCCGGCCAAACCGCCGCGCAGCGCCGGGTCGCGCAGCGCCGTGGCCTGGCCGGGCGGCTCGTCGGGCGCTCTGACGGTGGCCGCCTGCGGCATGCCGGCGGCCAGCAGGCCGGCGCACAGCAGCGCGCACTGCCCTACACCCTGCCGTACACACTGCCGCAAACACTGCCGCAAACGCGCCCGCCACCGGGCGCGGCACCCCGGCCTGGCCAGCGCCGCAGTGCGGCGGGTGACAACAGCGCAATCGACATTCATGGCTGACCTCAAACCTGGACTCGAACCCGGACCCGCGCCCACAGCAGCCACCTAGACCAGCACCTCGATGCAGGCCGGATGGCCCAGAAACCCCTGCGGGCTGGCGCTGGCGCCGTAGGCGCCCGACTGGAAGATCACCACCAGGTCACCCGGCTCGGCCAGCGGCAAATCCATGCGGTCGGCCAGCAGGTCCAGCGGGGTGCACAGCGGCCCCACCACCGACGCGGTTTCACGCCGCACGCCGGCGGCCTTGTTGCCGATGGTCACCGGGTAGTTCTTGCGCACCACCTGGCCAAAATTGCCCGACGCCGACAGGTGGTGGTTCAGCCCGCCGTCGGTGACCAGAAACACCTGGCCGCGCGACACCTTGCGGTCGAGGATGCGGGTGACGTAGATGCCGGCCTCGCCCACCAGGTAGCGGCCCAGCTCGATCACCAGCGCGGCCTGCGGCAGGTCGGTGCGGGCGCGCTCGGTGATCTCGGCCAGGTTGTCGGCAATCGGCGCCAGGTCCAGCCGCTTCTCGCCCGGGAAGTAAGGGATGCCAAAACCGCCGCCGAGGTTGAGAAACCGCACCGGCTGCGGGCAGGCGTCGGCCAGCCGCAGCGCCAGCGCATAGGATTTTTGCTGCGCCTCGATGATCGACTCGGCGCGCAGGTTCTGTGAGCCGGCAAACAGGTGAAAGCCCTCAAACGCCAGGCCGCCGGCCTGCACACGGGCCAGCAGCGCGGGCACCTGCTCTACATCCACGCCAAACTGCTTGGGGCCGCCGCCCATCTTCATGCCCGAGCCCTTCAGCTCGAAGTCGGGGTTGACGCGCACCGCCACCCGCGCCGGCAGGCCCAGTTGCTGCGAGATGCTGGCCAGCAGGCTCACCTCGCGCATCGATTCAACATTGACCAGCACCCGGGCGGCCACCGCCTGGCGCAGCTCAGCCTCACGCTTGCCCGGCCCGGCAAAGCTGATCTCGGCCGGGTCGGCGCCAGCGTCGAGTGCCACTTTCAGCTCACCGGCCGAGGCCACGTCGATGCCGTCCACCAGGCCGGCCATCAAGCCCACCACGGCCGGCATCGGGTTGGCCTTCATGGCGTAGTGCAGCTTCAGCCGCGCAGGCAGCAGCGCGCGCAGGTGGGCCACGCGCTGGCGCAGCAGTTGGCGGTCGATGGCATAAAACGGCGTCTGGCCGACGCGCTCGGCCAGCGTGCCGAGCGTCTGGCCGCCCACCACCAGCTGGCCGTGCTGCACCACAAACTGGTCCATCGGGGCGTGCACCGGCAGCGCCCGGGGCGCGGCCGGGGCGGGCGCAACGGCAGCGGCAGCGGCAAATTGAGTGGACAGGTCCGACATGCGATTCCTTCGAGGGCTCAAGCCTGGCGCCCCAGCCAGTCTGCCGACAGCCATTTGCGGTCGATCTTGCCGTTGGGGTTGCGCGGCAGCGGGCCGCTGACGGCCTCGATGCCGGCCGGCACCATGTAGGCCGGCATGCGGGCCCGGCAATCGGCCAGCAGGGCCGGCAGGTCGATCTCGGCCTGGCCGATTGGCGGCGTGGCGATCACCTGGATCACCTGGCCCAGCATGGCATGGGCCACGCCAAACGCCGCGCATTCGGCCACGCGCTGGGTGGCGTACAGCACTTCTTCCACCTCGGTGGGGCTGACGCGGTAGCCCGAGGTCTTGATCATCTCGTCGCGCCGGCCGATGAAGTACAAAAAACCCTCGGCGTCCTGGCGCACCGTGTCGCCCGAGAACACCGCGTACTCCGGCAGCATCAGGCCGGCCTGCCGGCCGCCCACGCCGGCCGGCAGCAGCCGGTAGCGCTCGGCGGTTTTTTCGGCATCGTTCCAGTAGCCCTGGCCGACCAGCGCGCCCCGGTGCACCAGCTCACCCGGCTCGTCGGGCGCGCACGGCGTGCCGTCCTCGCGCAGCACCAGAATCTCGGCATTCGGGATAGCCTTGCCGATCGAATCGGGCCGGCGGTCTACCTCGTCGGGTGGCAGGTAGGTGGACCGGAATGCCTCCGTCAGGCCGTACATCAAAAACGGTTTGGCGCGCGGCACGCGCTGGCGCAGCAGGCCCAGCGTCTCACGCGGCATGCGCCCGCCGGTGTTGGCAAAGTAGCGCAGGTGCTGGTCGATCTGCGCCGGCCAATCGAGCTGCGACAGCTGGATGTAGAGCGGCGGCACCGCCGTCAGGCCGGTGATGCGCTCTCGCACCAGCGTCTTGAGCACGTCGCGTGGCAGCAAATAGTTGAGCAGCACCGCCCGCGCGCCGCTGTGAAAAGCCGTGGTGAGCTGGCTGAACCCGGCGTCAAACGACAGCGGCAGCGCGGCCAGCAGGCGGTCGTCGGGTGTGTTCTCAAGATAGGCCGCCACGCTTTTGGCGCCCGCCACCAGGTTGCGGTGCGACAGCACCACGCCCTTCGGGCTGCCGGTGCTGCCCGAGGTGTACAGAATGGCGGCCATGTCGGTGTCGATGACACGGTGCAGCGGGTGGGCGCCGCCGGCCAGCAGATCACGCCAGGCCAGCTGCGGCAGCACGACGGCGGCCGAGACGGTGTCGCCCGTCACCACCACCTGGCGCAGCGCCGGGCATTGGGCGATCACGGCCGGCAGCAACGCCAGGCGCTCGGGCGACGTGACCAGCACCCGCACCTCGCAATCGCGCAGGATGAAGCCCACCTGCTCGGGCTTGAGCAGCGGGTTGAGCGGCACAAACACGCCGCCCGCCGCGCTGGCACCAAAAGAGGCCAGCACCGCCTCGACCCGCTTTTCAAGGTAGATCGCCACCCGCTCACCGCGTTGCAGGCCCAGCCGGCACAGCCCCGCCGCACAGCCCGCCACCGCTGCCGACAGCGCGCCGTAGTTGACCGATGTGGCGCCGTCGGTCAGCGCGGTGGCGGTGGGCGTGCGGTGTGCCGACGCGTGGATCAACTCGGCTAACAGCGTGGTGGCAATCACATTCAAACCCGGCGGCCCAGGGCCATAGCGGCGGAGGCCAAAATGTAGCGTACCGGTTTGGCCACCGCGCAGGGCGAACGTGACGTTTGTCGGCAAACCCCATCGCGCGGCGCCCACCCGGGCGGCACGCCGCGCCTACCCCCTGAGCGGCCTCCTAAAATGCGGGTTGAAACTGCCGGCCGGCAGACCGCCACGGGCGGCGCAAGCCCCTGGCCCGCCAGCGCGCCGGCCCCCACGGAGAAAACCTTTGAACACCCGCACCGAATTGCTGCAACTGCTGGACAACGTGCTGAACCTGGGCGGCCGGGGCCTGGCTTTTGACGACGCCACGCCGCTGATGGGCGCGGTGCCCGAGCTCGATTCGATGGGCGTGGTGTCGCTGTTGACAGCCTTTGAAGACCGGCTCGGCTTTACCGTCGAAGACGACGAGATCGACGGCACGGTGTTTGAAACCTTTGGCACGCTGCTGGCATTTGTCGAGGGCAAACTGGCGCCGTAAGCGTCGCAGTTGGCCCGGCGCTTGTCGCCTTGAATACCCTGGCGCACCACGTGCACCCGTCAAAGCCGCGCGCTGCGGGCTGATGCAGTCAAATGTCCGACGCCGCCAGGTCTTGCAGCAAGCCGTCCATCTGCTCGCGCACCGCCGGCCCGTAATTGCGTTTCAGATACCTGAATACCAACGCATACACCGGCGTCAGGCGGCCGTAGTCAGCGCCGTCCAGTTGCATCGCCGCGCAGGCCCGGGCCACCAGCCGGGCGCTGCCGGTGTGGCGCTGGGCGCGGTGGTTCAGCAGGTGGCGGGCGCCCCCGGCCAGCGACAGCTCCAGCGTGAACAGGTCCAGCCCCGGCAGCGACACCGCGCCAAAATCCTCCCAGTCAAAAATCACCAGCCGGCCCGACGGGGTTCGGCCCAGGTTGTTCAGCGCCAGGTCACCGTGCTGGGCCTGGTCGGGCAGCGCTGCGGCGCGCAACGCGGCGCCGGTCTTGAGCCAGCGCTGGGCCAGCGGCGCCAGCGCATGCCCGGCGTAATACTGCTGCAGCGCGGCCAGCAGGTCGGCATTGCGCACAGCGCTGACGCCCGCCGGCGCGCTGGCCGTGCGCAGGCCGTTGAAGTAGCCCGCCAGATCGGCCTGCACTGTCTGCGCCGCACCGGCGGCCGCGCCGAGCAAGACGGCACGGTCCACCCCGCGAAAATCCACCGCCCGGCAAGCCAGCACGTCCAGGCCGCCGGTGTGCACGTGGCCGATGAAGGCCGGCACCAGCGCCGGGTAGTGCGCGTTGGCCGCCGCGTACCGGGTGGCTTCGGCTTGCAAACTCACCCGGTCCGAGAACTTGACGTAGGTGTGGCCGACGCCGCCGCGCGACAGCAGCAGCCAGACGCAAGCGCCCTGCGTCAAATGCACCGAGCTGTCGAACGGCTGGCTGGCATCGAACCAGCGCTGCGTGCGCAGCACGTCGAACACCGCGCTCAGCATGGTTTGCGGGCCCAGAAGAACAACTGCTGCTGGAAGATGCCGCCCAGGCCAGCCCAGGCCAGCACCAGCCTGGCGGCATAGCCCAGGCCCGAGCAGTGGGGCCGGGACGCGCGCACCGCGCGCAAGAAGTGCGCGCGTGCGGCGGCCGGGCGGCACGGCACCAGGGCCATCGGCGCGGCGATGCTGGGCTGCACATAAAAGCACTGGCCGGCGTCGAAGCCCGCGCCCGCCAGCGC
>JANMKO010000374.1:0-6069 GCA_031372085.1 Betaproteobacteria bacterium | reverse complement strand
GCGCACGGCGGCGGGCCGGCCGGCCTGGCGCGGCATGGGCGGCTGGGCGCTGGGGGCGGTCACGTCAGCTGCACGAGGTGATGGCCGCCACATCGGCCACGCCGCTGGGCATCACGGTGATGGTGAAGCCGGCCGAGCTGCCGCTGAGCCGGCAGACGGTGTAGACCACCGCCGCGCCGCCCACCAGCGCACCGCTGGCGCGGAAGGCCAGGCTGGCGGCACCGCCCAGCCTGGTCTTGTTCAGCGTGGCGGCGGCACGGCGCAGCCGGGTCTCATTGGCCCCGGCGCTGCCGTTGCCGTCGTCGTCGGCCACGATCTCCCAGCCGTTGACGAACTCATTGCCGGCCGGCCCGTTGCCCAGCGCCTGCAGGATGACCACGCCGCTGCGCTTGGCGGCCTCGGTGCGGGCCAGCGCCACCGCGCCGGCAAATGCGGTTTTGGCCGCCACCACCTGGTTGTTGGCCAAAAAATCCGACATCGATGGCATGGCCACCGACATCACCACCACCCCGACACACAGCGTGACCATCAGCTCGACCAGCGTGAAGCCGCGCCGCAGCCGGCGCCGCAGGCTGGGCAAGCGGGGGTGAAGCAGGGGCGACGGCGGATTGAGCTGGGGCATGGCAGACCTTTACCAACGGGTTATCGGCAAGCCAGACCACCCACCCAAGGCCTGCGGCCGGTAACGTTGTGCGTCAACTGTGTGAACTTGCACGGCGGCGCGGGGCGGCCGGGCTCAAGTTCAGTTGGGGGTGGCCGGGCTGAGGGTGCGTTCGGGCGGTGCCGACCGGCAGCGCAAACGCAGCGGCAGCGGCAGCGGCAGCGGCAGCGGCAGCCTCAGCCTCAGCCTCAGGCGCCAGGATCGTCCAGCGCCAGCGCGTCCAGGTGGGCGCCGTCGTTCCAGCCGACCAGCGCCAGGCCTTGCGGCGTGTGCAGCAGCCGGTTGATGGCGGCGTTGGGCAGCACCCAGGTGCGCGGTGCGTCCAGTGCCAGCCGGGTGGCCGCGCGGTACAGGCAATCGAGCACGCCACCGTGGCTGACCAGCGCGATCGTCGCGCCGGCATGGGCCGCTGCCAATTGCTCGACACAGGCCAGCGTGCGGGCTGAAAAATCACGCAGGCTCTCGGCGCCTTGCGGCGCAAAGTCGGGCTCGCGGTTGTGCCAGCGCCGGGCCAGCGCCGGCCACTGCTGGTCGATCTGGGCCCGGGTGTGGCCCTGCAAGCCCCCAAAACAGCGCTCACGCAGGCGCGGGTCGGCGCACAACGGCAGGCCCAGCGGTGCGGCCAGCGCCTGCGCGGTGTGCCAGGCCCTGCCCAGGTCACTGCTGATCACCGCTGCCAGGCCCTCGTGGCGCAGCGCGTCGGCCAGCGCGCCGGCCTGGCGCCGGCCCAACGCGTTGAGCGGGATGTCAAGCTGGCCTTGCAGGCGGCCGGCAGCGTTCCAGTCGGTCTGGCCGTGGCGGATGGCGACGATGCGGGTGGGGGCCATTCAAGGTCCGCGCGCAGCGCCACCGCTCACCTTCCCCCTGCCAGGGGGAAGGCCGGGATGGGGGTAAAACTGCCAGAGACGGTATTTCGACCCTGCCGCAATTTCGACCCCCTCCCCAGCCCTCCCCCTGCCCGGGGGAGGGAGCCACAACGCGCCAGGCTGCGCACCTTCAACCCATTCACTGCCCGGCAGCGGCCGGTTAACGCAGCCGCCGGTTGAGGGTGTACGTGCCCGACAGCGTGGCCGCGCCCAGCACATGGCCGGCCAGCGCGTCGCGCACCTGGCCGCCGTCAAAATTGCCAGCCACGGCCAGCCGTGCCACGTCCAGCGCGTACAGCGTGAAGACGTAGTGGTGCACCAGCGAATCATTGAACGGCGGAAACGGCCCGTCGTAGCCGAAGTACAGCCCCGACCGGTCGGCGTCGGTGGCAAACCAGCCGGTGTAGTCGTTCAGGCCTTGCCGCGCCGGGCCACTGGTGGCCGGGCCGGGCTTGCCGCGGTCGGTAAAGCCCTGGCTCCACTGGCCGTCGGCAAAGCCGCTGACGGTGGGCGGCAGATCGACCAGCAGCCAGTGGAAAAAATCGATGCGCGGCAGGTCGGACGGCACCTCGCGGTCGGCCTGGTTGACATCGTCGCCCCGGCTCGGCACATCAAAATCATGGCAGATCAGCACCAGCGACGCCGTGCCGTCGGGCAGATCGCTCCAGCCCAGCGGCGGGCTGTGGTTGGGCGCAAAGCCCACGCCGGTGGCCAGCAACTGGCCGGCGGCATGGCGCTCGGGGATGGGCTCACCGTTGGTCCAGGCACTGCTCCAAATCTTCATGGCGGGGGCTCCGGTGGGCGCGACAGGGTGGGCGTGGGGCGCTGCGGGCGCCATGTCAAACGCCCCACACCACCGGCTCAACGGCGGCGGCGGCGCGTTTGAGCAGATCGACCATCGGCCACAGCCGCTGGCGCAGCGCCACACCGTCGGCGCTGGTGGGGGGGGCGTTGGTGGCGCTGGCGGTGTTGCCGGCGGCGTCGGCGCGGGCGGCCTCGTCTGCGGCCACGGCCTGCTCGATGGCGGCGATGGCCGCGGCCATGCTGGCCGGCTCGACGATGCCCTTGGCGGCCGGCTCACGGCCCAGGATGCGCAGCAGCGCGTCGCCGTTGGGGCCGAGCATGAGCACGTCGCCGCCGGCCTTGCTTTTGAACTTGTAGATCATGGTTGCCGGGCTCCAGCACCAGCCCGGGGCCGGGCCACCGGCCAATTGTGCACCGCGCCCCGGTCAACCCACCACCAGGCTGAGCCGGGGCCGCAGCCCCCGGTGGCGGCCGTCGCGCACACGTTGCTCAAAGCTCGGCGCGTCCAGCGCCGGGGCGTACAAAAAGCCTTGAAACTCGTCGCAGCCCAGCGCGTGCAGAAACGCCCGCTGCGGCTCGGTCTCCACGCCCTCGGCAATCACCGTCATGCCCAGCGCCTGGGCCAGTTGCACCACCGCCCGCACGATGGCGCAGTCGCTGTCGTCCAGCGGCACGCCTTTGACAAAGCTGCGGTCAATCTTCAGCCGGTCGATCGGGAAGCGCTTCAGGTAGGCCAGGCTGGAGTAGCCGGTGCCGAAGTCATCGATCGCCAGCCGCACGCCCAGGTGCGACAGCTGCGACAGCCGGGCCAGCGCGTCGTCGGCGTCTTGCACCAGGATGGATTCGGTCAGCTCCAGCTCCAGCAGCGCGCCGGGCAGGTGGTGGTCGCGCAGCACGGTGGCCACCCGGTCATTGAAGTCAGCCTGCTGAAACTGCAGCGCCGAGACGTTGACGGAGACCGGCACCACCAGCCCGGCATTGCGCCACAGCGCGGCCTGGCGCACCGCCTGCCCAAGCACCCAGTCGCCGATGGCGATGATGAAGCCGGTGTCCTCGGCCACCGGGATGAACTGGCCGGGCGAGACCTCGCCCAGCTCGGGGTCGCGCCAGCGGATCAGCGCCTCGGCGCCCACCACCGCGCCGGTCTTCAGGTCGATCTGCGGCTGGTAGTGCAGGCGGAAGCGCTGGCTGGCCAGCGCCTGGCGCATGGCATGGTCGAGCCGCATGCGCTGGCGCATGTCGGTGTCGTGCTGCGGCTGGTAGAAGCGGTGGCAGGCACGCCCGCCTTGCTTGGCGCGGCGCATTGCCGACTCAGCATGGCGGGTGATCTGCTCGCTGTCATTGCCGTCGGCCGGGAACAGCGCCACGCCCACGCTGCAGGTGAGCGTGAACTGCAAGCCGCCCACCGAGCACGGGTGCGCGACGGCGTCCAGCACGCGGCGGCCGGCGCTGTCGGCGCCGGCATGGTCGGCGTCGTGCACCAGCAGCGCAAACTGGTCGCCGCTGATGCGCGCCAGCACGTCGCCGTGGCGCATGCAGGCCTTGAGCCGGTCGGCGCAGTCGAGCAGCACCCGGTCGGCGCCGTCCTGGCCCAGGCTGTCGTTGATCTGCTTGAAGCGGTCCAGGTCCAGCAGCAGCAGCGCCAGCGTGCCCGACCGGCGCCGCGCTTCGCGGATCGATTCGGTCAGCGTGCTGGCCAGTTGCCCGCGGTTGCACAGCCCCGTCAGCGGGTCGGTGCTGGACAGTGTCTCGATGCGCCGGCTGGCGCTCACCAGCTCGGTGTGGTCGCGGAAGGCCCAGACGCGCCCGCACGGCCGGCCGCGGCTGTTTTGCGGCTGGGTGACGCGCTCGATCACCTGGCCCGAGTGCAATTGCAGGCGCTCGCTGGCTTGCAGCAAGGTGGCCTCGCTGATCACCGCCAGGCGCCGCACATAGCCGTCGGGATCGACCACGCTGCGCCGCATCCAGTCGTACACCGCGTCGTCCTGGCGCTGGGTGAGCAGGGATTCGGGCAGGCCCCAGATCTGCGCAAAGCGCCGGTTGAAGGCGCGGATGCGGCCGGCCAGGTCGGTGACCAGAATGCCGTCGGCGGTCGATTCGAGCGTGGCTTGCAGCTCGGAGACCAGCAGGTCGCGCTCGTCCAGCGCCTGCTGGTTCTGGCTGCGGTCTTGCAGCGTCACCAGATAGGGCGGCGGCATGGCGGGCGGTGCGTCGGGCCGGGTGTCGGGCCGGGTGTCGGGCCGGCTGTCTGGCCGGCTGTCTGGCCGGGTGTCTGGCAACTGCTGGATGCGCCGCGTCACCTGCACCGCCTTGCCGGCGGCGTCCACCAGCGTGGCGTCAGAGTGCAGCGGCGCGGCCGGGCCGGTGTGCGGGCCGGCCTGCGAGGTCTGGCGCACGCCGTCCCAGTACGCCATGTCCTCGGGCGTGGCCAGCAGCGCATCGGCCGGCTGGCCCAGCAGTGCGGCCTCGGCCCGGCCCAGCAGCACGCCGGCCGGGCCGTTGACGGCCAGCACCACCAGGCGTTGCGCACAGACCAGCCAGGCCGGCTCACCCAGCGCGCCCAGCATGGCGCACCAGGCGGCCAGATGGGGGTCGGCGTCCGCGCGCAGGTCCGTGGGCAGCGCTGGGCAGGCGCCCGGGCCAGCGGTCACGCCGCCATCTCTTGCAGCACCGGCGCGGCCGGTGCACTCACCGGCTCAAAAAAGTACACCATGCGCGGCCGGGGCGACAGGTAATCCCGCGCGGCGGCCGGCAACTGGCCGGGTTTGAGGCTGCGCCGGATGCCGATGTTGGCCTGGCCGTCCAGGTTGAGCAGCAGCGCCTCAGTCACCGGCACGGCCGTGTCGCACACCAGCACCCGGGGCTTGAGCGGGCGCGACGAGTTGACGCTGATCACCGACGCATAGCGGTCGTCGGTCAACTGCACCACCGAGCCCGGTGGGTACACCCCCATCATGCGGATGAAGGCGTTGAGCAGGGTGGCGTCAAATTTGGTGCGGCTTTGCGCAAACATCATCGACAGCGACTCGTGCGGTGTCATCGCCAGCGCCGCCTGCGGCGGGTTGCACAGGTTGTCATAGCGGTTCACCAGCGCCACGATGCGGGCGGCGGTGCTGATGCGGTCCAGCCCCAGGCGGTGCGGAAACCCGCTGCCGTCGGCCATCTCATGGTGCTGGGCCAGCACCGCCAGCGCGCCGTCGCGCAGGCCCATGCGCTGGCCCTGGGCCACGCCCAGCGCCACATGGTCGCGGTACAGCCGCTGGTCGGCCGGGGCCAGCCGGCCGTCGTCATGGCGGGCCCGGTCAGGCAGGCCGTGCTTGCCCACGTCATGCAGCAGCGCGCCCAGCCCCAGGTCCAGCAGCTCAGACTCATTGAAGCCGAAGACCCGGGCCATCAGCAGCGAGATCACCGCCACGTTCAGCGCATGGCCGGCCACCGGGTCACCGCCCACGTCGGACAGCACGCGCACACACATCTCGCGGTCCACCATCAGCTTGTCCAGCAGCGCCCGGGTCAGGCCCTCGGTGATGGCCAGTGCCTGGGCCGGTGCCCGGGGCAACTGGCGCTGGGCGTCGCACCAGGCGGCGCCGGCCTCGTGGTACTGGGCCTCGCACAACTGCTGGGCCACGCGCTGTGCGGCCAGCGGGCTGCGCGGGCCGGCCAGGGTGGGCCGGGCAGCGGTGGCGGCGGCGGCGGCGCCCGCGTCGGCCGGGGCAGTGGCGGCGGTGGCGTGATCGG
>JANMKO010000364.1:0-6263 GCA_031372085.1 Betaproteobacteria bacterium | reverse complement strand
GGCTGGCTGCACAGCCTCACCGGCGGCCTGCGCCTGCTCAAGGCGTTTTGGGACGCCGCCCGCATCCTGCGCCGCCGCAGTGCCGATGCGGTGCTGGGCATGGGCGGCTATGTCTGCCTGCCGGGCGGGCTGATGGCCGGCATGCTGCGCAAGCCGCTGCTGCTGGTCAATGCCGATGCCGCGCTGCTGCTGTCCAACCAGGCGCTGTTGCGGGTGGCGCACCGGGTGGCGTTTGGTTTTGACGGCCCGGCGGCGCGCATCCCGCAAGGTGTGGTCACCGGCAACCCGGTGCGCGCCGAGATCGAGGCCCTGCCCGCCCCCGCGCTGCGCTACGCCGGGCGCAGCGGCCGGCTGCACTTGCTGGTGGTGGGCGGCAGCTTGGGCGCGCAGGTGCTCAATGTCACCGTGCCGGCGGCGCTGGCGCTGCTGCCGGCCGCTGCCCGGCCGACCGTTGTTCACCAGACCGGCGCTGCCCAGTTGGATGCCGTGCGGCGGGCCTACGCCGATGCCGGCATGGCTGCCGATCAGGCCGAGGTGCTGCCCTTCATCCACAACATGGCCGACCGGCTGGCCGCCTGTGACGTGATCGTCTGCCGTGCCGGCGCGGTGACGGTGAGTGAGCTGTGCGCGGCCGGCGTGCCCAGCCTGCTGGTGCCGCTGGTGGTCAGCACCACCGCCCACCAGCGCGACAACGCCGAGTACCTGGCGGCACGCGGCGCTGCGCTGCACCTGGTGCAAAACGAGTTGACGCCCGCAGCACTGGCCGGGCATTTGCAAACACTGTCCCGCCCTGTGCTGCTGGCCATGGCCACCCAGGCCCGTGCCCTGGCCAGACCGCATGCCGCCGCCCGCGTGGCGGACGAACTTGACCTGCTGGTGAGCGCCCGATGAAACACGCCGTCAAACACATCCATTTCGTCGGCATTGGCGGTGCCGGCATGAGCGGCATTGCCGAGATCCTGCACAACCTGGGCTACACCGTGTCGGGCTCTGATCTGGCTGACAGCGCCACGTCGCGCCGGCTGGCCGCACTCGGCATCCGGGTGTGTGTCGGCCATGCGGCCGACCACATCGCCGGCGCCCAGGCGGTGGTCACGTCCACGGCGGTGCGGGGTGACAACCCCGAGGTGCTGGCCGCGCGCGCCCACCGCATCCCCGTGGTGCCACGGGCGGTGATGCTGGCCGAGCTGATGCGGCTCAAATCCGGCATCGCGATTGCCGGCACCCACGGCAAGACCACCACCACCTCGCTGGTCACCAGCGTGCTGGCCGAGGCCGGGCTCGACCCCACCTTCGTGATCGGCGGCAAGCTCAACTCGGCGGGTGCCAACTCGCGCCTGGGTGCGGGCGACTACATCGTGGTCGAGGCCGATGAAAGTGATGCCTCGTTCTTGAACCTGCTGCCGGTGATGAGCGTGGTCACCAACATCGACGCTGACCACATGGAGACCTACGGCCACGACTTTGCACGGCTGAAGGCGGCGTTTGTCGACTTTCTGCACCGCATGCCGTTTTACGGCGCGGCCATCGTCTGCGGTGACGACCCCGGCGTGCGCTCCATCCTGCCGATGGTGTCGCGCCCGGTGGTCACTTACGGCCTGGGCGACGATGTGCAGATTCGGGCGGTGGACGTGCAACACCTGCCCGGCGGCCAGATGCGTTTTGTCTGCCAGCGCCGCAACGGCGTGCAGATGGCCGACCTGACGATCACGCTCAACCTGCCCGGTGAGCACAACGTGCGCAATGCCCTGGCCGCGATTGCGGTGGCCGCCGAGCTCGAGCTGCCCGACGCCCCGCTGGTGCGGGCACTGGCGGCGTTCTCGGGCGTAGACCGGCGTTTTCAGCGCTACGGTGATCTGGCGGCCTCGGCCCTCAACGGCGGCGGTGTCTTCACCTTGATCGACGACTACGGCCACCACCCGGTGGAGATGGCCGCTGTCATCGCCGCGGCTCGCGGCGCCTTCCCGGGCCGCCGGCTGGTGCTGGCCTTCCAGCCGCACCGCTACACCCGCACCCGGGATTGCTTCGAGGATTTTGTCAAGGTCATGGGCACGGCCGACGCGGTGCTGCTGACCGAGGTCTACGCCGCCGGTGAGCAGCCGGTGGTGGCGGCCGACGGCCGGGCGCTGGCCCGGGCGCTGCGGGTGGCCGGCAAGGTCGATCCGCTGTTTGTTGATGATGTGGCCGAGCTGCCCGACGCCATCGTGCAGCAGGCGCACGGCGGTGATGTGGTGATCACGATGGGCGCCGGCTCCATCGGCGCGGTGCCGGGCCGGGTGCTGGACAAATTTCTGGGGGCGCTGGCATGAGCCTGCGGTTCAACCTGCCCGCCATCGACGTGCCGGCGCTGGGCAAGGTGGCGGTGCTGATGGGCGGCAGCAGCGCCGAGCGCGAAATCTCGCTGATGTCGGGCACCGGCGTGCTGGCCGCGCTGCAAAGCCTGGGCGTCGATGCCCAGGCCTTCGATCCGGCCCGCCGCGATCTGGCTGACCTGCGGCGCGACGGCGTTGACCGCGTCTTCATCGCGCTGCACGGCCGCCACGGTGAAGACGGCACGGTGCAGGGTGCGCTGGAGTTGCTGGCCATCCCGTACACCGGCTCGGGCGTGCTGGCCTCGGCCATCGCGATGGACAAGACGATGACCAAGCGGGTCTGGCTGGCCGACGGCCTGCCCACGCCGCGCTTTGTCTGGCTGGACGCCGCTGACCTGGGTCCGGACGTGCTGCGCCAGCGGCTGCGCCGCGTGCCCGATGAGCTGGGCCTGCCGCTGATCGTCAAGCCGCCGCGTGAGGGCTCGTCCATCGGCATCACCCAGGTGATGGGCTACTCCGACATGGCCGAGGCGGTGCAGTTGGCCAGCGGCTTTGATGCCGATGTGCTGTGCGAAGAGTTCATCACCGGCGACGAGATCACCTGCCCGGTGATCGGCAGCGGCGCATCGGCCGTGGCCTTGCCGGTGGTGCGCATCGTAGCCGCCGAGGGCAAGTACGACTACCAGAACAAATACTTCACCGACACCACCACCTACCTGTGCCCGGCCGGCCTGGCGCCGGACGAAGAGACGGCGATCCAGGCCATCGTGCTGGCGGCCTACCGGTCACTGGGCTGCCGGGGCTGGGGCCGCGCCGATTTGATGATCCGCGCCACCGACCGCCAACCGTTTTTGCTGGAGATGAACACCTCGCCCGGCATGACCGGCCATTCGCTGGTGCCGATCTCGGCCCGCGCCGCCGGGTTGTCGTACTCGCAGCTTTGCCTGCTGCTGCTCAGCCTGGCGGCGCTGGACAGCGGCGTGGCGCTGGCCAAAGCCTGATCGCCATGCAACGCGCGCCCACGCCCATCCCGCTGCTGGCCTTGCCGGCCGATGTGCGGCTGATGCAGGCCACCGCCAACGCGGTGTTCTGGTTGGCCGGGCTGGCGCTGGGCGCGGCGCTGCTGGTCTGGGCGGCGCGCTGGCCGGTCTTTGCGATCCGCGCCATCCGGGTGGACGGCGAGGTGCTGCGTAACAGCGAATCCACCATCCGCGCCAATGCGATGCACCGGCTGGCGGGCAGCTTTTTGACGCTCGACCTGCAAAAAGCCCGGGCCGCCTTCGAGGCCGTGCCCTGGGTGCGCCGGGCCGAGGTGCGCCGCATCTGGCCGATGCGCCTGGCCGTGCAGCTTGAAGAGCATCGGCCGGTGGCACTGTGGGCGGCGGCCGACGGCAACGACAAGCTGGTGAACAGCCATGCCGAGGTGTTTGAGGCCAATGTGGGCGATGTGGAAGACGACGCGCTGCCGCGCCTGGCCGGGCCCGACGGCAGCGCGCCGCAAATGCTGGCGATGCAGCAGCGGCTGCGCCCGGTGCTGGCCCCGCTGCAAGCCGGTGACCTGGCCCAGCTCACGCTGTCAGCCCGGGGCTCTTGGCGGGTGGAACTGGACAAGGGCGCGGCGGTTGAGCTGGGCCGGGGCAGCCAGGACGAGGTGCTGGCCCGCACCGAGCACTTTGTGCGCACCATGCCCCGGGTGACGGCGCAGTACCAGCGCCCGCTGGAGTCGGCCGACCTGCGCCACGGTGACGGCTTTGCGGTGCGCCTCAAAGGCGTGTCCACCCACGTGCCGGTGGCCGCGCTGCGCAAGCCCGTGGTCAGCAAGCCCGCTGCCAGCCGGCCCGCTGCAACCAGGCCCGTCGCGCCCCGGCCCGCCGCGTCGCGCTAGCCGGCACCCGCATCCGCACACGCAAACGCACCCGCCACCCGACAAGGCAAGACAAACCCCATGGCCAAAGAATACAAAGACCTCATCGTCGGACTCGACATCGGCACCGCCAAGGTGATGGCAGTGGCGGCCGAGGTGCTGCCCAACGGTGAGTTGCGGCTGGCGGGGCTGGGCGTGGCGTCCACCCACGGCCTCAAGCGCGGCGTGGTGGTCAATATCGAGGCCACGGTGCAAAGCATCCAGCAAGCGCTCAAAGAGGCCGAGATGATGGCCGCCTGCAAGATCGAGCGGGTCTACACCGGCATCACCGGCAGCCACATCCGGGGCCAAAACTCCACCGGCATGGTCATCGTGCGCGACAACCGCGAGGTGACACCGGTGGACGTGCACCGGGTGGTGGAGACCGCCAAGGCCATCAACATCCCCAACGACCAGCGCCTGCTGCTGGTGGAGCCGCAAGAGTTTGTCATCGACGGCCATGAGGTCAAAGAGCCGGTGGGCATGAGCGGCAGCCGGCTGGAGGTGAAGGTGCACATCGTCACCGGCGCACCAAGCGCGGCCGAGAACATCCTCAAGTGCGTGCGGCGCTGCGGGCTGGAAGTCGAGCGCCTGCTGCTCAACCCCAGCGCCAGCGCGGCAGCGGTGCTGACCGAGGACGAAAAAATGCTGGGCGTGGCGCTGGTCGATATCGGCGCCGGCACCACCGATGTCAGCATCTTCACCGACGGCTCGATCCGCCACACGGCGGTGATCCCGATTGCCGGCGACCTGATCACCAGCGACATCGCGATGGCGCTGCGCACGCCCACCAAAGACGCGGAAGAGATCAAGGTGGAGTACGGCGTGGCCAAGCAAATGCTGGCCGACCCGAGTGAAAACCTCGAAGTGCCGGGCCTCGGTGACCGGGCGCCGCGCATGCTGAGCCGGCAAGCGCTGGCCGGCGTGATCGAGCCTCGGGTGGAAGAGATTTACTCGCTGGTGCACCAGGTGATCCGCGAGTCGGGCTACGAAGAGCTGCTGTCGTCCGGCATCGTCATCACCGGCGGCACAGCGGTGATGCCCGGCATGGTCGAACTCGGCGAAGACATCTTCTTGAAGCCGGTGCGCAAAGGCCTGCCGCTCTACAACGGCCCGCTGTTTGACATGGTGGCCAACCCGCGCTCGGCCACCGTGATGGGCTTGCTGGAAGAAGCCCGCGTGGCGCGGGCCCGCGGCCACAAGGTGGCGCTGCAAGCCGGATCGGTGCAGACGCTGATGGGCCGCGCGAAGGATTGGTTTCTGGGTAATTTTTAGCAGGCTGCCTCGACGCGGCCCGTCACAACAGGGGTGGTTTGCAAACCCCGCGCTCTTTGGTTTTACCGCACTGTTTGACCTAAATTCATTGGCAACTGCTTGACGACGACACAGGAGAGATTCACATGCCTATCGAGATGATCGAAGAATTCGACCAAGGAACCCGCATCAAGGTGGTGGGCGTGGGCGGCGGCGGCGGCAACGCTGTTGAGCACATGATCAGCCAGGGCGTGCAGGGGGTGGAGTTTGTCTGCGCCAACACCGACGCCCAGGCGCTGAACCGCAGCAGCGCGCACCAGTTGATCCAGCTGGGTGACAACGGCCTGGGCGCCGGTGGCAAGCCCGACAAGGGCCGCGCGGCGGCCGAAGAAGCCGAGGACCGCGTGCGCGCCAGCCTGGAGGGCGCGCACATGGTCTTCATCACCGCCGGCATGGGTGGCGGCACGGGCACCGGGGCGGCGCCCCTCGTGGCCCGGGTGGCCAAGGAGATGGGCATCCTGACGGTGGGCGTGGTGACCAAGCCCTTCGATTTTGAAGGCCCGCGCCGCATGAAGCAGGCCGACATCGGCACCACCGAGCTGGAAGCCAATGTGGACAGCCTGATCGTCGTGCTGAACGAAAAGCTGCTGGAGGTGCTGGGCGACGACGTGACCCAAGACCAGGCGTTTGCGCACGCCAACAACGTGCTTAAAAACGCGGTGGGCGGCATCAGCGACATCATCCACATGCACGGCCTGGTCAACGTCGACTTTGAAGATGTCAAGACGGTGATG
>JANMKO010000356.1:0-7045 GCA_031372085.1 Betaproteobacteria bacterium | reverse complement strand
TGGCCAGCTACTTTTACAGCCGCGACATCGGCCGGGTGTTCCGCGTCGGCGAGGCGCTGGAATACGGCATGGTGGGCATCAACACCGGGCTCATCTCAACGGCCGAAGTGCCGTTTGGTGGCATCAAGCAATCCGGCCTGGGCCGGGAGGGCGCGCACCAGGGCATCGACGACTACGTGGAGATCAAATACCTGTGCCTGGGCGACATCTTGAAATGACGTTGTCGCCCGCCCCCTGCCAGTGGGAAGGCGCCTGGAAGTCAATCGTCGTTGGCCGCCGCGCCGCCGCCGCTGCGTGGGCTCAAACCCGCCCGGCCCAGCGCCCGGCTGGCACCGGCCTGGCCCAGCGCGCGGCGCATCAGTGTCTCGGCCTCTTTGCCGTGCAACGGGTACTGGGCCACGCCCACACACACGGCCACCGCCACATCCTGACCGGTGACGCTGAAGGGCCGCTGCAGCGATTGCGCCAGCTTGCCGGCCACGCGCTCGGCGTTGGCCGAATCGTCTATCCAGGCCAGCAGCACCACAAAACTGTCGCCGCCCACAGCCGCCACCACGTCGCTGGCGCGCAGGCCCGAGCGCAGGCGCACGGCCACCTTGCGGCGCAGCACATTGGCCGCCTCGGTGCCCAGCCGGGCCTCGGTGGCCGCCAGGCCCTCGATGCGCAGCGCCAGCAGCGCCATCGCCGCCGGCTCGCGCTCGCGCAGCGCTAGCAGGTGGCTCATGTGCTCCATCAACTGCGCGTGATTGGGCAAGCCGGTGGCCAGGTCGGTGGCGTAGGCTTTGTGCGCGGCGCGCTCAAGCCGCTTGCGCTCAACCGCCAGCCGCACGGCGCGGGCCAGGTTCTCGGGCTGGGCGTCACGCGGCGGCAGCACGTCTTGCACACCCAGTTGAAGCAGCCGCACCGCGTCGCCGGTGGCGGGCTCAGGCGCCACCACCAGCACGGCGGCGTCCAGCACCGCGCGCGACAGCCCCGGCCAGCCGGCCAGCGCGGCCAGGCCGTCGGGCTCGGCCTGCACCAGCACGATGGCGTCGTAGGTCTGGCTGTCGAGTGACGCGGCCAGATCGGCCACAGAGGCCACCGAATGCACCACAAACGGGCCGTAGGCCGAGGTGGACAGATCGGGCGCGCCGGGGCCCAGGTGCAGCAGTTGAATGGGATCGGTCATGGTCGTTGGCCCAGGATGTTGCCGCAGCCGCCCGGCCGCTGCCACGTGGGAACTACGGGGTGGCCGGGGCCCACGCTGCCTGGCCGGGCCAGCGCACAGCACGCTAGAATCGGGCTTGATGCGGGTGTAGTTCAATGGCAGAACGGCAGCTTCCCAAGCTTCATACAGGGGTTCGATTCCCCTCACCCGCTCCACCGGTGATCGCGCACCACCCCTTCAACGCCAGGCCCCGAGAGGGCCTTTTTTAACGGCCGGCGCTTGCCTGCGCCGATCCAGACGGCCATGCCTGACACCCGCCAACCCGTCGGCTCGATCACGCCGGCACCCGAGCCGGCAGCCACCGATGCGCCGCTGCAATCGAAGCTGCAATCGCCGCTGCAACCGTCGCCGCAGCCGCCCCTGCACCCACACCCGCAGCCGCACCCGCATCGTGCAATCCGCAGCTTTGTGCTGCGCACTGGCCGCCTGGGCAGTGGTCAGGAGCGCGCGCTGGCCGATCTGGGGCCGCGCTTCGTCTTGCCGTATCAAGCCACGCCAGCCGATTGGGGCGCCCACTTCGGCCGCGACGCGCCCCGGGTGCTGGAGATCGGCTTTGGCATGGGCCAGGCCACGGCGCAGATCGCCGCCGCGCGGCCCGATTGGGATTTCATCGGGGTAGAGGTGCACCCGCCTGGCGTGGGCGCGCTGCTGCGCGAGATCGGTGAGCGGGGCTTGAGCAACCTGCGCATCGTGCAGCACGACGCGGTGGAGGTGTTGCAGCAGATGATCGCGCCGGCCTCACTGGCCGGTGTGCACCTGTTTTTTCCTGACCCGTGGCACAAAAAGCGCCACCACAAACGCCGCCTGATCCAGCCGGCATTGGTGGATTTGCTGGCGTCGCGCCTGGCGCCCGGCGGCTGGCTGCACTGCGCCACCGACTGGGACGACTACGCCCGCCAGATGCTGGCCGTGCTGGGCGCCTGCCCGGCGTTGCGCAACAGCGCTGCAGGCTTTGCGCCCAAACCCGATTTGCGGCCGTTGACCAAGTTTGAGGCCCGGGGCCTGAAGCTGGGCCACGGGGTGTGGGATTTGCTGTTTCACGCTGCCGTCAATCGCCCCAGTGCACCCAGCCCATCGCCGCCGTGAGCAGCACCACGCCGCCAAAAGCGATGCGGTACCAGGCAAACGGCACAAAGCTGTGGCTGGCGATGTAGCGCAGCAGCCAGCGCACGCAGGCATAGGCGCTGATGAAGGCAAACACCAGGCCGACCAAAAACACCGGCAAGTCGGCCAGGCTGAGCAAGGCGCGCTCTTTGTACAGGCTGTACAGCCCGGCACCCACCAGCGTGGGGATGGCCAGAAAAAAGCTGAAATCGGTGGCCGCCTTGCGCGACAGGCCCAGCAGCATGCCGCCGATGATGGTGGCACCCGACCGGCTGGTGCCCGGGATCATCGCCAGGCACTGCGCCAGGCCCACTTTGAGCGCGTCCAGCGGGCCCATGTCGTCCACCGTGTGGATGCGCACCACCGCCAACCCCCGAGGCCGCCTTGCGGCCGCCGCCATTCGCCAAGCATGTCGAATGGCCCTCACCAGCCACAAGGCCCCTTTCGGGCCCTTGTGCGCGGGCTCAGCCCCACCGAGGGGGGGCACGTCACCTTGGGGCGGCCCGGCGGTGACTTGTGCCGCGGCCCGCCGCTCAGCCCACAGGATGATGAAGCCGCCCAGGATGAAGGTGCTGGCCACCACCGCCGGGGTGAACAAATGGGCCTTGATCGCCTTGCCAAACAGCAGGCCCAGCACCACCGCCGGCAAAAACGCGATCAGCACATTGAGCGCAAAGCGCCGCGCCTGGGCGCTGCTGGGCAGTTGCAGCAGGGTGTCGCGCAGCCGCTGCCAGTAAACAATGATCACGGCAAAAATCGCGCCGGTCTGGATGGCGATGTCAAACACCTTGGCCTTGTCGTCGTCCATGCCCAGCAGGGCGCCGGCCAAAATCAGATGGCCGGTGGACGAGATCGGCAAGAACTCGGTCAAGCCCTCCACCACGCCCATGATGGCGGCCTTGAGCAACAGCAGTGGGTCCACGGGGTTTCCCTGAGCAAAAGCGCCGGATGATAGCCGCGGCCGTGCTTTCACCAACCCGCCATCACGCCCGTCATCACCCGCGCCATCAGCCCCGCCATCACCCCCGCCATCACCCGCGCCATCGCCCGCGCCATCACCCCCGCCAGCCCGGTGCCATCGTCCCGCCGGCCCCCGCCCGCTTGACCCTGTTTGCAGCCGCCAGCTACATTACTGACCAATCAGTCAGTAAAAATGCAAGCGCCCGACCTACCCCACCGGCGCCGCCGCAAAGAGGCGCGCCCCCAAGAGTTGCTGGACGCGGCCCTGGCCTTGTTTGTTGAAAAAGGCTTTGCGGCCACCCGCACTGAAGAGGTGGCGGCGCGGGCCGGCGTGTCCAAAGGCACGCTCTACCTGTATTACCCGAGCAAGGAGGACCTGCTCAAGGCGGTGATCAGCCACAGCCTGTCGGCCCGCATCGCCGAGGGCGCAGCGATTGCGGGGCGCTTTGAAGGCAGTGCGGGTGATCTGCTGCGCACCGTGCTCACGGATTGGTGGGGCCAGTTGTACGACAGCCCGGCGGCCGGTGTGTTCAAGATCGTCATCACCGAGGTGCGCAACTTTCCCGACATCGCCCACTACTACGCCAGCCAGGTGATCGAGCCGGCCCATGCGCTGCTGGGCGCCATCGTGCGCAAGGGCATGGCCGCCGGTGAGTTCCGCACGGTGGATGTGGACAATGCGGTGCATTCCCTCGTCTTGCCGCTGGTGATGGTCTGCCTGCACCGCCATTCACTCGGCGCTTGCGCGGTGGATTGGCACCTCGATGGCCACGCCTTCATCACCCAGCATGTCAACCTGGTGCTGGACGGGCTGTGCTGCCAAACCCCGGCTGATTCACCCACCCTCCCGCCATCCCCCACCCCGCGTTAATTGCCCATGAAATCCAGGCTCCGTTGGTTGCTGCCGTTGCTGGCGTTGTTGATTGCGGGGCTGTTTGGCGCCGGGCTGTTTGGCGCCCGCGCCTGGATGGCGCGCCAGCCGGCTGCGGCGGCCAGCGCGGCGGCATCGGCCGCGTCCGCCGCGTCCGCCGCCGTGCCCACGCTGGAGCTGGCCGCTGCTGATGTGCTGGTGCTGCAACGCCAGCCGCTGGCCCGGGGGCTGGACATCTCGGGCAGCTTGAAGGCCGTGAACAGCGCCTTTGTCAAGGCCCGCGTGGCGGCCGAGATCAAGACGCTGACGGTGCGTGAGGGCGACAGCGTGCGCGCCGGCCAGGTGCTGGGCCAGCTGGATGCCACCGAGTTTGACTGGCGCCTGCGCCAGACCGAGCAGCAGGCGGCTGCGGCGCGCGCGCAGCTGGATATCGCCCAGCGCCAGCTCACCAACAACAAGGCGCTGGTGGCGCAGGGCTTTATCTCGCCCACGGCGCTGGAGACATCGGCCTCGGGCGAGATGGGCGCCCAGGCCACCTTGCAGGCCGCGCTGGCCGCTGTGGAACTGGCGCGCAAATCGCGCAGCGACGCCGTGCTGACCGCACCGATCAGCGGCCTGGTGGCGCAGCGCTTGGCCCAGCCGGGGGAGCGGGTGGCCGTGGATGCGCGCATCCTGGAGATCGTTGATCTGTCGCGCATGGAAATGGAGGCGGCCATCGCGCCGCAAGACCTGGCCACGCTGCAAGTGGGTGCCCGCGCCCGGCTGCTGCTGGACGGCAGTGACCAGCCGGTGCCGGCCACCGTGGTGCGCATCAACCCCAGCGCGCTGGCCGGCTCACGCACGGTGACGGCTTACTTGGCGGTGACGCCCGGCCCGGCGCTGCGCAACGGGCTGTTTGCCCGGGGCTGGATCGGCCTGGACCAGCGCAGCGCACTGGCGCTGCCGTTGTCGGCGGTGCGCACCGACCAGGCCCAGCCGTATGCCGTGCGCGTGCGCAACGGCCGCGCCGAGCAGCGGCCGCTGACGCTGGGCGTTCGTGGCCAAGCCGGCGGGCGCGACATGGTGGAAATCCTCGCCGGCCTGGACGAGGGCGACAGCGTGCTGGCCGCTAGCGCCGGCCTGGTGCCCACCGGCGTGCGGCTGAGGGTGGGCGCAGCGCCTGCTGCTGCGCCAACCGCAGCGCCGGCCGCCACGCCGGCCCCCGCACCTGCTGCGTCGCCCGCCGCAACCGCTGCCCCCGCCGCCGCGTCCGCCCCTGCCGCGCCGTTGGCCCTGTCGGCCGGCGCGGCGCGCTGACCCGCCATGTGGTTCACCCGGTTATCGATTGGCAACCCGGTGATGGCCGTGATGGTCATGCTGGCTTTTGTGGTGCTGGGCCTGTTTTCGTACCAGCGCTTGAAGGTCGACCAGTTCCCCGAGATCGACTTCCCCACCGTGGTGGTGCAGACCGATTACCCCGGCGCCGCGCCCGAGGTGGTGGAAAGCGAGGTCACTCGCAAGATCGAAGAATCGGTCAACACCATCGCCGGCATCAACCAGTTGTTCTCGCGCAGCTACGAGGGCACGTCGGTGGTGATCGTGCAGTTCAACCTCGAGGTCAACGGCCGGCGCGCCGCCGATGACGTGCGAGAGAAGCTGGCGGTGATCAAGGCCAGCTTCCGCGATGAGGTCAAAGAGTCGCGCGTCTCGCGGTTCGATCCGGCCAGCACGCCGATTTTTTCATTCGCGCTCACTTCGCCCAACAACAGCAAAAGCGTGCAAGAGCTGACCACCTTCGCCGACCAGGTGGTCAAGAAGCGGCTGGAGAACGTGCGCGGCGTCGGCTCAATCACGCTGGTGGGCGGCGTCAAGCGCGAGATCAACATCTACCTCAAACCGCAGGCGATGGAGGCCTTTGGCATCGGCGTCGATGCGGTGATGGCTGCCGTGCGCAGTGAGAACCAGGATCTGCCGGCCGGCAGCCTGCGCTCGTCCGAGAGTGAGCGCAGCGTGCAGATCGCCGGCCGCGTGAAACGCCCGGATGAGCTGAACAACCTGATCGTGGCGCGCCGGGGTGGGGTGGGCACGGCAGCGGGCCAGCCGGTGCGGCTGTCGCAAGTGGCGCAGGTGGTGGACGGGCCCGAGGAGGTGGAAAGCCTGGCGCTGTACAACGGCCAGCGCATGCTGGCGCTGGAGATCAAAAAAAGCCAGGGCGAGAACACCATCGAGGTGGTGGACGGCCTGCTGCGCACCGCTGAGGCCCTGCGCGCCCAGTTGCCGCCCGGCATGGCGCTGGAGGTGGTGCGTGACGGCTCACGGCCGATCCGGGTGTCAGTGGCCAATGTCAAGCGCACGCTGTTGGAGGGCGCGCTGCTGACCATCGGCATCGTGTTTTTGTTTCTCAACTCCTGGCGGTCCACCGTCATCACCGGCCTGACGCTGCCCATCGCGCTGATCGGCACTTTTTTGTTCATGGACCTGTTCGGCTTCTCGATCAACATGATCACGCTGATGGCGATGAGCTTGTGCGTCGGCCTGCTGATCGACGACGCCATCGTGGTACGCGAGAACATCGTGCGCCATGTGCAGATGGGCAAGAGTGCGCACCACGCCGCGCTGGCCGGCACCCAAGAGATCGGCCTGGCGGTGCTGGCCACCACCTTGTCGATCGTCGCGGTGTTTTTGCCCATCGGCTTCATGAGCGGCATCATCGGCAAGTTTTTTCATGAGTTTGGCCTGACCATCGTGGCCGCCGTGCTGATCTCGATGTTTGTCAGCTTCACGCTCGATCCGATGCTCAGCTCAATCTGGCATGACCCGGCGATTGACCGCGAGCGAGACCACCGCGACGGCCAAACCTACAAACCCACGGGCCTGTATGGGCATACCCTGGGCCGGCTGACGCATGCGGTAGACATCGGCTC
>JANMKO010000343.1:0-2251 GCA_031372085.1 Betaproteobacteria bacterium | reverse complement strand
CGCGACAGCAACTCACGCAGCAACAGGTTGTTCAGGGCATGGCCGCTCTTGAAGCCGGTGTAATGCGCCAGCATCGGCTGGCCGATGTTGTACAGGTCCCCGATGGCGTCCAGGATCTTGTGCTTGGCAAACTCATCGTCGTAGCGCAGGCCACCGGCATTGAGCACCCGCGAGTCATCGACCACGATGGCGTTGTCCATGCTGCCGCCCAGCGTCAGGCCGCGTGAGCGCATCAACTCCACATCTTTGGTAAAGCCAAAGGTGCGGGCGCGGGCGATGTCGCGCTTGTAGCGGCCCGAGCCCATGTCGAAGTTGACACGCTGGCCGGTGGCGTCCACCGCCGGGTGGTCAAAATCGATCTCGAAGCTGAGCTTGAAGCCGTGGTACGGCGCCAGGCTGGCCCACATCAGACGCTTGCCTTCGCCTTGCCGCACCTCCACCGCTTGTTTGACGCGCAAAAACCGCTTGGGCGCGGCTTGCAACACGATGCCGGCGCTTTGCAGCAAAAACACAAAGCTGGCGGCTGAGCCGTCGAGGATCGGCAACTCGTCGGCGGTGATGTCCACCCGCAAGTTGTCGATGCCGAGCCCACAACAGGCCGACATGAAGTGCTCGATGGTCTGCACCTTGGGCGCACCCGGGTCACCACCCACCGAGATGGTGGACGCCATGCGGGTGTCGCTGACCGAATCCACCCGCACGGGGATATCAACCGGCACCGCCAGATCAACCCGGCGGAAGACGATACCGGTGTCGGGCGGCGCCGGGCGCAAGGTGAGCTCCACCTTTTGCCCGCTGTGCATGCCCACGCCCACCGCGCGGGTGATGGATTGGAGGGTGCGTTGTTGCAGCATCGGGTGATTTTCGCTGATTCCGTCCAGGTCACTGCCTGGACACCCAAACGCCGCGCGGCCTGCCACCCTGCTCAGCCGACTTCAATCACGGCGGTATCCATCCGCGCTGCGGCCGATTCAATGGCTTCTCGGTGGGCCAGCAGTGCAGCCAGCACCCGTTGATTGCTGCTGTAGCCCAGAACCAGCCGAATGACGATTGGCGGTGACCCGTGCAGCGCAGCCAGATGCAGAAAATCATGGTCCTTGGTGACCACCGCAAAACCTTGTTCGCGTGCAAGCGCCACACCGCCAGATCGTCGGTGCTGCCCAGGCCGACCAAGGTCACCTGGCTGGAGCCTGGTCAACTGCGCTGCAATTGCGCAACCAGCCGGTGCGACAGGTTCTCGTCAAGCAGCAACTTCACGCCGCACGCACCCAGGCGGTGTGGCGTTCCCGGTCGGCGGCATAGGCCAAAGCCGCCTGGATGTCATCGGGCGTGAGCTGGGGGTAGTCGATCAGGATGTCTTGCGTGGACAAGCCATCGGCCAACCACGCCAGCACGTCCTGCACCGTGATGCGCAAGCCACGGATGCACGGCTTGCCACCGCGCTTGCCGGGTTCAAGCGTGATGCGGTCTCGGTAGGAGGTCATGGTCAAGCGTCCGAATCAAGGCAACCCATGAACTCTACCGTGCCCTGATGGCCGCCCGCGCGGTATCGAAACCAGCGTGCGTCCGCCCTCAATCCGCCTGCTTGCGCAAAAACGCCGGGATTTCGATCTCGTCCATGCCGTTGGACGACAGCGCCGACACCTTGGCCGCTGCCTGGGTGCGGCCGGTGCGCCAGACGCTGGGCGTGCTCAGGCTGCTGTAGTCGTGCGGGCCGGGCTGGCCGGGCTGGCCGTGGCCCAGCACCTGGTTCAAGATCGGCAGGTTGTCGGTGCCGGTGCGTTGGCCCAGGTGGTTGGCCGACACCGGCTGCACCACCGTCAGCGGTGCCGCTTGCGGCCGGGCGCGCGACAGGCCGGTGGCAATCACCGTGACACGCAACTGGTCGCCCAGGCTCTCGTCGTAGGCCGCGCCAAAGATGATGTGGGCGTCTTCGGCGGCGTAGCGGCGGATGGTGTTCATCGCCGCCTTGCTCTCGTTCAACTTGAAGTTGGCCTTGTTGGCCGCGATCAGCACCAGCACGCCCCGGGCACCCGACAGATCGATGCCTTCGAGCAGCGGGCAGGCCACCGCCGCTTCAGCCGCCTTGTTGGCCCGGTCGGGCCCGCCTGCCTGCGCCGTGCCCATCATCGCCTTGCCGGGCTCGCTCATCACCGTCTTGACATCTTCAAAGTCGACGTTGACCAGGCCGTGCATGTGGATGATGTCGCTGATGCCGCCCACCGCGTTTTTAAGCACATTGTTGGCGTGC
>JANMKO010000340.1:0-6422 GCA_031372085.1 Betaproteobacteria bacterium | reverse complement strand
CGCACCGGGATGTCGATTTTTCCGATCAGCACCTGCACTTCTTCGAGCTTGCTGGGGATGTCGGTGACAAACAACTGGTTGGTGCGGCTCTCGAAAATCACGCTGCCGCGCGGCGACAGTATGCGCTGGGTTTGTGAGCCGCCGCCGCTGCTATTGCTGCTGGACGACGATGAGTTGCTGCTGCTGTTGGTATTGCTGCCAGCGCCGCTGTTGGCGCCGCCACCGCCGCCGCCCGTCTGGCCCGACAAACCACGCGCCACCTCTTCGGCCCGCGCGTAATTGAGCTGGAAGGATTGGGTGCGCACCGGCTCGAGCTCGGCGATCTTTTTCTTCGATTCCAGCTCCAACTGCTCTTTGGCGGCCAATTCATCCTTCGGCGCAATCCACAGCACGTTGCCCGATTTGCGCACGCCCAGACTTTTGGCTTGAAGAATGATGTCCAGTGCCTGGTCCCACGGCACGTCTTTGAGCCGCAGCGTGACGCTGCCCGTCACCGTGTCGCTGGTGACGACGTTGAAGTTGGTGAAGTCAGCGATCACCTGCAACAGCGCGCGCACCTCGATGTTCTGGAAGTTGAGCGAGAGTTTTTCGCCCGAGAAGCCCGGGCCTTGCGTCAGCTTGTTCGGGTCCAGCTTGAGCGGGCGCACCTCCAGCACAAACTGGTTGTCGCTCAGGTAGGCACTGTGCTCCCAGTTGCCACGCGGCTCGATCACCATGCGCACCCGGTCACCGGCCTGGAAGGTGGCCAGGCTTTGCACCGGGGTGCCGAAATCGGCCACGTCCAGCCGGCGGCGCAGCGTGTCGGGCAGGCTGGAGCGCAAGAATTCGACCACCAGGCTCTGGCCCTGCTGGCGAATGTCCACCCCCCCCTGGGTGCTGGCCAGTGACACGATGATGCGGCCGGCGCCGTCGGGCCCGCGGCGGAAGTCGATGTCGCGCAGCGGCAGGCGGTCGGCATTTTGCGGCGCGGCAAAGTGCACCGCCACACCGGTGCTGGCGGCCACGGCCGGCGCGCTGGCGTTGTCCAGCACCACCACCAGCACCTTGCCTTGCAGCTCGGTGCGGTAGTTGGCGGGCTGGCGCAGGTTGAGCACCAGCCGGGTGCGCTCACCGGCCTGGGCAATGGCCACCGAGCGCAAATTGCCCTGGTTGATATCGACCACCGACCGGCCCACGCCGTTGGCCACGCCGGGCAGATCAAGCGCCACGCGCGGCGGCGTCTGCACGGCAAAGCCATTGGGCAACGCCGCCAGCGGCGCCGACAGCTCGATGCGCACCACGTCGGCACCGGCTTGCTGGGTGCTGGTGATGCTCAAGATCGACACTGCGGCAGCGGCCTGGGTGGTGAGTAGGGCGGGCGGCGGTGCCGGGGTCTGGGCTGGGCTTTGGCCCGTCACCAGCATCGGCATGGCCCAGGCCAGCGCCACGGCGGCCAGCCTGGCGCGCCACTTGAACAGGGTGGTTGTCTCTTGCGGGGTGCTCATCGCGCCTTCTCCTGTGCCCGCTCCTGCAATTGCAGGCTGGCGGCGCGCTCGGTCCATTCACCGGCGGAATCCTGCACGATCTCGCGCAGCACCACCTCGGTTTCGTTGATGCGCATGACCCGGCCGTAGTTCTGGCCGATGTAGTCACCCGGCTTGACCTGGTACAGCAGGTTGTCCACCTTCAACAGCGCCAGCGGCTTGCCGGCTTTGCTGACACTGCCCACCATCACCATCACTTCCAGTGAAAACGACTCCAGCGGCTCTTTGCGCCGGTTCAGCTCAGCGGCCAGCAAGGAGTTGGGCTGCTTTGACTCTTGCTTGATCGCCACACTCAATTTTTGCGCGCTGAAAGGGTCTACCTGCTGGGCGCTGGCATACGGCACCGGATCAAACTTCTTGGGCGCGGCCAGTGGCTGCACCTGGGGCCGCACCTCACGCCGCTGCTGGTCCATCCAGGCTTGCAGCTCCTGGTTCTCACTCTCGCAACCGGCCAGCAGGCTGGCGCTGGCGGCCAGCAGCAACAGCACGCAACGCTGGGCCAGTGGGTGCGGCCAGGCGCTGCGGCGGGCCCGCCGGGCGGTGCGCAAATGCAGCCCGCTCATTTTTTTGCCGCCTTGGATTTGCCTTCGGCTTCGAGCCGGGCTTTGCGCACCACTGCCAGCTCTTCGCTGTCGAGGTAGCGGTAGGTGCGCGCCACGGCGTCCATCGTCAGGTTGCCACTGGTGTCTTTGGCGATGGGCGACAGGGTGAGGTTGTGCAGCGTGACGATGCGTGACAGGTTGGCCACGTCGGCGGTGAAGGCGCCGATGTCATGAAACCGGCCGGTGACGCGCAGCGCAATCGGCAGCACCGCGTAGTAATCCTTGATCTCTACCTGGCCGGGGCGGAACAGTTCGAACTGCAGGCCCCGGCCGATGCCAGCCTGGTTGATGTCAGACAGCAAGGCGTCCATCTCGGCCTTGCCGGGCAGTTGGCGCTCAAGTTGGGTGACGTATTCCTGCACCTGCTGCTTTTGCTTGCGCAGCTCAGACAGGTTGACGGCCTGCGACAGCTTGCCGCGGTAGTCGTCCTTCAGGCCCGGCTCGATCTTGCGCTCGGCGTCCAGCGCGTCAGACGCGCCCGACACCAGCAGCACCCAGACGAGGCCCAGCGCCGCCGCGCCCGCCGCCAGCCAGGCGCAGATCTTGGGCAGCAGCGGCCACTGGCCGGGCTCTTGCGGGTTCAGGCCCTTGAACTGGAGTGACGCGCGATCAAACGCGGTGGCCACATCGATGTTCATCGGTCGCGTGGTATTGCTGGCCATGGCCGGTCCTCAGGCGGCCTTGGGGCCGGTGGGCGCGCTGGCCGGCCGGCCCGGCGACGGGTTGCCGGCTGAATTGGCGCCGGCAGCCGACGCCGCGCCAGCCGCCGCAGGCTGCTTGATCGACACCCGCAGCGCAAACTCATACAGCCGGCGCTGCTCTCGGGCGCCGGGCGTCACCGGCTGGGTGATGGCCTTGATCTCCACCAGCTCCATGCGGTCCAGCCAGGGTGAATTGTTTTGCGTGTTGCGCAAGAACTCCGACACCCGCTCATTGGTCTGGGCCACGCCGCTGAGTTGCACCACGCCGTCGGTCTGCTTGATGCTGGTGAGGTAGATGCCCTCGGGCGTCATGCGCACCAGCTCATCGAGCAAGTGCACCGGCACGTTGCGGTTGAGCTGCAAATCTTCCACCGCGCCCTGCCGGGCTTTGAGGCCCTCGATCTCGGTGCGCAGGTTGGCGATGTCCTTGATCTGGCCCTCTTGCCGCACGATCTCGGCCTTCAAAAACGCGTTGCGCTCTTGCTGGATGGTGGTGAGCCGCTGCAGGGTGCCGTACCACAGCACCGCAATCACCGCGCCCACCGCCGCCGCCAGCGCCAGGCCGACAAAAAACATGCGCTTGCGCTGCAGGCGCCGCGCTTCGCGGTGCGGCAGCAGGTTGATGAGGATCACGGTAAAAACCTCCGCATCGCCAGGCCGCAGGCGGTGAGGTAGGACGGGGCCTCCTTGCGCACCTTGGCCTCGCGCACGGTGCTGGCGATCTTCATGCCGTCAAACGGGTTCACCACCATCGCGGCAAAGCCGGTCAGCTCAGTGACGCGGTCTTTCAGGCCCGGCAGGGTGGCGGTGCCACCGGCCAGCATCACGTAATGCACCTTGTGGTGCGGCGTGCTGGTGAAAAAGTACTGCAACGCCCGGCCGATCTCTTGCGACAGGCTGTCTACAAAGCCGGTCAGGATGGCGTTTTCGTAGTCGTCGGGCAATTCACCGGCCAGCTTCTTGGTCTCGGCTTCTTCGAATGAAAAGCCGTACTGGCGTGAGATCAAGGTGGTGAGCTGTGAGCCGCCAAACGCCTGGTCGCGGTCATACAGCATCTCGCCCTCACGCAGCACCTTCAGGCTGGTGGTGTCGGCGCCGATCTCGAACAGCGCGATCAGCGCGTCGTGGCCCTCGTTGGGCAGGGCGGCCACCACCCGGCTGATGGCCAGCAGCGACGCATGGCTTTCGATGTCCAGCACCACCGGTTTCAGCCCGGCGGCCTCGGCCAGGCCCTGGCGGTCTTGCACCCGCTCTTTGCGGGAGGCGGCGATCAGCACCTCAATATCGCCGCCCGACGTGGGGCTGGGGCCGATGACACAAAAATCGAGGCTCACTTCATCCAGCGAGAACGGGATGTATTGGTTGGCTTCGGATTCGACTTGCAGCGCCAGCTCTTCATCGCGCAGGCCGGCGGGCAGGTTGATGCGCTTGGTGATCACCGCCGATTGCGGCATGGCCATCACCACCAGCCGGGTCTTGGTGCCGCTTTTGTCCAGCAGCCGGCGCACGGCGGCCACCACCTCATCAAACTTCTCGATCTGGCCGTCGGTGATCCAGCCTTTCTCGAAGGGCTCAGCCGCCAGGCGCTCCAGCACGTAATCACCAGCGGCCGATCTGCCCAGCTCAACCAGCTTGGCACTGGACGAGCTGATGTCGAGCCCGATCATCGGCACATGCTTGCGGCCCAGCAGCAGATCCAGAAGGCTCACGGATGGCGTCTCCCAACGTCAAACAAGGGGTGGCAACACTTAAGAAGTTACTTCAATGCTAGCAGTAAAGCCTTTGTAGCCCAATGGAAAACGCCATTTTGGGCGCGGCGTTGCGTTGTCGCAGGCCGACGTGCGCACGGCCAATTGCAACAAGCCGCAAGCGCTGGCGGGCGGGGTGCGGGTGGCCCCGCTGGTGGCCCGGCCGGCGGCCCGGCCCGCAGTTTGCCGCCCATCGCCTTCGATACACTGGGTTGACTTATGAGCGATTCCGAGCGCGCCCCCGCGCGGCCCCGATCTGCCGCGCCAGCGGCCCCGGGCGCCGTTGAGGGTCGTGCCACCCGCAGCCTGGCCGGCAGCCTGCTGGTGCCGCTGGCCTGGTTGCTGGCCGGCAGCACGGCGGTGCTGCTGATCGGCCTGTTGCTGCTGGGCATGGCGCTGGCGGTGGCCTACCCCAACCTGCCCGAGATCAGCGGCCTGACGGACTACCGGCCCAAGCTGCCGCTGCGGGTGATCTCGGCCGACGGCGTGCTGCTGGGTGAGTTTGGTGAAGAGCGCCGCATCTTCACCGCCATCGCGCAAATCCCGAAGGTGATGCAAGAGGCGGTGTTGGCCATCGAGGACGCACGCTTTTACCGCCACAACGGCGTGGATTACCTGGGCGTCATCCGTGCCGGGCTGGCGCAGTTCAACAAGGCCAAAAGCCAGGGTGCATCCACCATCACGATGCAGGTGGCGCGCAACTTCTACTTGTCGACTGAAAAAACATTTACCCGCAAGATCTACGAGATTTTGCTGGCGCTGAAGATCGAAAACCAGCTGAGCAAGCCGCAGATTCTAGAAATCTACATGAACCAGATATTCCTGGGCCAGCGCGCTTATGGCTTTGCGGCGGCCAGCGATATCTACTTTGGCAAGCCGCTGGCCGATGTCACCGTGGCCGAGGCGGCGATGCTGGCCGGGCTGCCGCAAGCGCCGTCTGCCTACAACCCGGTGGCCAACCCGAAACGCGCCAAGCGCCGCCAGCAGTACATCATCGACCGCATGGAAGCGAATGGCTTCATCACCGAGGAGCAGGCCGAGGCGGCCCGGGTGGAGGTGCTGCGCCTGCGCCAGCCCACCGAGGCCATGGTGCATGCCGAGTACGTGGCCGAGTCGGTGCGCCAGTTGATCTTCAGCCAGTACGGCGCCGAGACCACCACCCGGGGCCTGAATGTGCAGGTCACCGTCGATGCCACCGACCAGGCCGTGGCCTACCGCGCGCTGCGCCGGGGCCTGCTGGATTACGAGCGCCGGCAGGTGTACCGCGGCCCGGAAGACCATATCGACCTGCCGGCCGACCTGAAAGAGCTGGACACCCGCATCGCCGAGGCGCTGGCCGACCATCCTGACAACGACGAGCTGAAAGCCGCCGTGGTGCTTGAGGCGTCGGCCCGCAAGGTGGTGGCGGTGCTGCAATCGGGTGAGAGCATCACCGTCACCGGCGACGGGCTGAAGCCGGTGACATCCGGCCTGGCCGACAAGGCCGAGCCGCAAAGGCAGATTCGGCGTGGCGCGGTGGTGCGTGCGGTGCGCGGCGCCAAAGGCGATTGGACACTCACCCAGTTGCCCGACGTGGAGGGCGCTTTTGTGGCCATGGACACCCACACCGGCGCCATCCGGGCGCTGGTGGGCGGGTTTGATTTTGGCAAGAGCAAGTTCAACCATGTCACGCAGGCCTGGCGCCAACCGGGGTCGAGCTTCAAGCCGTTTATTTACTCGGCGGCGCTGGAGAAAGGCTTTACGTCACAGACCATCGTCAACGACGCTCCGCTGTTTTTTGATGCCGGCACCACCAACAGCCAGCCCTGGGAGCCGAAAAACTACGACGGCAAGTTTGACGGCCCGATG
>JANMKO010000291.1:0-5982 GCA_031372085.1 Betaproteobacteria bacterium | reverse complement strand
CAAACCGCCAGCCACCGCCGCACCCAGGCTGGCCGCTGCGGCCCAGGCCAGCACCGGCGGCCAGCCCAGCGCGGGGCCGGCGCGCAGCAGTGCCAAAGCCAGCGCCCAGGCGGCCAGCCAGGTGAGCAGCGCGGGCGCCGGCCAGGGCAGTGCGCGCCGCGCGGGCGGTGGCGGTGGCGGCGGCGGTGACGGTGGCAGTGAAGCGTCGAGGGCGGCGGGCAAAGCAGGCATGCGGCCAGTGTGCGGGCCGGGCTGCCGGGCTGATCGGCCGAAAAGCCGGCGCTTGCGGGCCCGGGCACGGCCCAAAAAAAAGGGGCGGCCCCCCGTTCAGGGGACCGCCCGCAAGGCACATCCACGGTGCCAGGAGGAGACAAGCAAAACATCAGACGCACCGGACGCTGAAACCAGCGCCGGCAACCCCGTTATCGGCCGGCGCCGCCGGGGCTCGAGGCCGGCGCGCCCGCTGCGGCCCAAAATCTCACGCGGCCAGGCATTCCTGCACGCTGGGCAGGCGGATGGCGCCGGCGTTGCGGCCCTTGCCAGCGCGGGCCGGCGGGTTGCACAGGCCACAGACATAGTGCCGGGCAATCTCGTGCGGGTGGGTCACAAAGTGGCCGCCGCACTTGCTGCACGGCGTCATCGTCAGCATGCCGTTGTCAACAAACTTGACCAGCCGCCAGGCCCGGGTGACCGACAGTTGCGGCTCCAGCCCCTGGGCGGCGATCTGCTCGATGTACAGCTTGTAAGCCTTGATGACCGAGTCGATCTCGTCCAGCGCGGCGGCCTTGTTCAGGTATTCATGGATGTTCAAGAACAAACTGGCATGGATGTTGGGCTGCCAGGTCATGAACCAGTCGGTGGAAAACGGCAGTTGGCCTTTGCTCGGGCTCTTGCCGGCCACCTCTTTGTACAAGCGCAGCAAGCGCTCATAGCTCAGGTCGGTTTCGCTCTCCAGCACCTGCAGGCGGGCGCCCAGGCGGATCAGCTCAACGGCGGTGTCGATCTGCTTGGCTTCGGTCAGGATGCTTTTGACGCGCATGGTGGTCTCGCTTGATTTAAAGGGCCGCTTCGGGGGGGCAAGATTCAAGCAGCCTCTTGATGACGCCCGGCCATCAGGATCGATGCATGCAGGCGCGACACGCTCTCGTTCGCGGCGCTCTTGCCGTGGCTGGTCAGCAGGCTCCACACCAGGTCGTCGTCGCAGCGCATGCGGCACAGCAAGGTGCTGCCCGAGGCGATCTTCATCATCTGCGCCGGGGTCAGCGCGTCGATCATGGCCACGCTGTCCTCGCTCAGCCCGAGGCGGAACAGCGCTTGCTCGCGGTCCGACCGGATCAGCGTCTGCGCCAGCATCAGGTACGACAGGTTGGCTTCGCGGATTTCGGCAAGGATCTGGTCGTTGTTCATGGGGTGGCTTTCGGGGTCTGTTGGGCGGTTGGGGGGTGGGGCGGGTGTGAAACGAACTGTATGGACCGAAACAAAGCAGCAACATCAGGCCAATTCGTCTTCTTGAGTCCCGTTTTCACCGGGGGGTCTGTCAGGCAAACACCTACAAGCCGGCAAGGCTTTGTCCCGCGAGTGCTGCCGTGCCGGGCCGTGGCGGGCCTTGCCAGGCCGTGCGGGCCCGATATGCGCTCACTGCTGCACGCCTGGCAGCCACGTGGGCGCTGGCCCGGGTGGTTTATCGCCGCCGCTTGGCACAGAATCAAGGTTATCCACCGCCCCCTGGCAGCGCCCCACCGGCACTGGCAACCCCGGCGGCGGCCAAATCGCCGCTGCGCTGGCCTGGCCGGCGGCGCGCCAACGGCAAAAGGGCCAGTCGATGCTTTCTCAGATTCAAGACGCACTCAACGTCTACCTCTTTCCGTTCATGATCGCGATCCCCATCGCCATCGTGCTGTACCTGCTGGCCACCCGGCGCGACCCCGGCCCGCCGTCGCCCAGAGAACCCGCCCCGACCGAGCCCGACCGGCTGCGTGCGTGGGCGCCCGCAATGCCCTCAGCGCCCACAGTGCCCGCAGCGCCCGCAGCGCCCGTCTTGCGCCAGGCGACGGCGGCCGCAGCCGCACGGTCGCCCAGCGCCAGCGCCCAGCCCGCCATGCCGGCCCTGCCGGTGGATTGGCCCACCGCGCCCGGTCGGCACGGCCCGGCACCGGCCCACACCCCCTCGGGCTGGGACGCCAGCACCACCGCGCCGCTGTCCAGCCTGAGCCTGGCCGCATCTCCCACGCCCGCCCGCCTGCTGCTGGTGGACGACTCTGCCGTGGCCCGCGCCAAGCTGCGCAAGCTGTTCGAGACCGCCGGCTACACCGCCGACCTGGCGCGGGACGGCCTGGAGGCGCTGGATTTGCTGGCCAAGGGCCACTACGCGCTGATGATCACCGACCTGGAGATGCCCAACATGAACGGCATCGAGTTGATCGCCGCCGTCAACGGCAGCCTGGACACCGAGGACATGCCGATTCTGGCCATCACCGGCCACGATGACCTGCAGGCCAAGGTGCATGAGTGCCAAGGCCTGTTCGGCATCTTCAAAAAGCCCTGGAACGACCGCGAGCTGCTGCGCCGGGTGCAGACGCTGGCCCATTTGCAGCCGGCCAACCCGGCGCCCGCCGCGCGCCATTGAGCGGCCTGCGGCGCCTGGCCGGGCGCCGCGCCGGGCCGGCACCGGTGGCCACCATTGCCCGGTAAAAGCGGTGCTTTTTGCGGTTTTGTGGCGTCGGCACGCTGCCTAGACTGGGTCTCCAAGATTGCCGGAGACCGCCGCAATGAACGCCACCGCCCTGGCCACGCCCCCCGCCCTGGCCGCCCCGCCCGCCCTGATCATGCCGGGCCTGCCGGTACCGATCACATCGGTTGCGCACGCCGCGCCTGCAGGGCCTGGCAGGCCCGTCTTGCCCGTCTTGCCCGTCCTGCCCGTGTCGCCCGCCATGGGCGCGCCGCCCGCCGCGCTGGCGGCCGACCTGGCATGGCTGGCGGCCGATGGCGTGGCCCGGACCACCGCGCTGCTGCGTGCCGCCTGCCAGCGCGGCCAACTGGAGGACGCCAGCGCCGCCGCACGCATCGCCTTGCCCCAGGCAGTGGCCAAATCGCCGCACCAGGCATTGCTGCGCGCGCTGGCCCAAACCCAGCCCACGCTGCTGGCTGCACCCGATGAAAACCGGCTCTACCTGCTGCGCAGCGCCGACGGCACGCAGCAGGGCCTGCTGCGGCTGCGTGACGATGGCCATGTCGGGCTGGCCCCGCCGGCCGGCGCCGCGCGCTGGTCAGTGCAGGCCGGCCAGCTGGTGCTGGCGGCGCACGATGGCCAGGCCAGCGTGCGCTTTTCACTGTGCGGTGAGCACGCCGGCCAGCGCCTGTACCTGGGCCAGGCGGTGGCCGACGGTGCGCCGCAACTGCTGCAAGAGGTGCACTGCACCTACAGCCGCCTGAGCGCACTCGACCCGGAGCTGGCCGACCCGTTTTTTGGCCTCTTCGACATCGACGCGATGGTGCCGGCCGCCCTGCCCGCCCGGCCGGTTCTGCTGCTGGCCGCGCCGCACAGCGGCAGCGCGGCGCTGCGGGCCGCGCTGAACCGCTGCGACCAGGTGGCCATCGACGGCGAGCTGCTGCATCCGCAGGTGATTGGCGGCCTGCGGGGCACCGAGCCGGGCCCCGGCAGCGCCGGGCCCGCCGCGCCGCTGCGCAGCACCCTGTACCAGGCGCGCGCCAAAGACCCGGCCTGGTTTGTGCGCATGATGCTGGGCCGCAGCCACGACGGCCGGGGCGGTGATCTGGCGGGCCTGCCGGTGCGCGGCTTCACGCTGGCGCCCACACACTGCCCGCCGTTGCTGGACTGGGCCATTGCCGAGCCGGCGCTGCGCATCGTGCACCTGGTGCGCAGCAACCTGCTGGCTGAGTTTGCCGATCTGCTGGCGGACGGCCCTGGCCAGCCCGGCCGGCACTTTGAGGCCGAGCGCTTCTTGCGCTTTGTCGACATGAAACAGCGCCACTTGGCCAGCCTGCGCCAACGCCTGGCGCAGCGCGACGGCGCCACGCTGGAGCTGGACACCAGCGGCCTGACCGCCGCCACGCTGGCGGCGTTGCGCGGCTGGCTGGTGGACGGTGCGCCGTGCACAACCGGGCCGGATGCCGTGGCCGGCCCGCCGCCCGGGCGGGTGATCAACCGCTTCGACAACCCGCCTGCGGTTGCCGCCTGCCTGGCCACGCTGGGCCGGCCGGGCTGGGCCGACGCCGAAGGCAGCCTGCCAGACCTGCCCTGAGTGCCGCCGCACGTCAGCAACCAAGGGCCTGCGGGCCCTTTTTTTACGCCTGCGCGCTGCGCCAGGCGCCCAAAAAACCGGCCTGGGCCCCGCCCTTGCGGCACTTGAGGGCGAGATCGGGCGCCGAGCGTGAAAGACCCCACGGTATTGGCCGTGTGATGCCTTGACACGGCCGGAAATTCGTTTTCGCAAAGCCCTCAAGTTGCGAATCGCAAGCGCCGATACCCAAACCAACGGGCGGTCCAACAGGGCCCTCGCGGTCCGGTTAGCCGGCCGATGGACAAAGGCCACGCAGGTGTCCTCTAAACAACGGCGACTAGCGCGGGCGTGTCGGACCAGGGCCGCAAGCCTGGGTCCGGCGTGCGAAGGTGGTGACGGGGACAGTTGCGCCGCCACCCGAACAACGCCGGCGCTCTCGCCGGGATTCATGCAGCAAAAAGGAAATTACCGTGCCCCAAACCATCAATACCAATCTCAACTCGCTGAACGCCCAACGCAACCTGAGCTCGTCGCAAACAGCGCTGTCGATGTCGATGCAGCGCCTCTCATCCGGCCTGCGGGTCAACTCGGCCAAAGACGACGCCGCCGGCCTGGCCATCGCCGAGCGCATGACCACCCAGGTGCGCGGCATGAATGTGTCGATCCGCAATGCCAATGACGGCATCTCGATGGCGCAAACCGCCGAGGGCGCGCTGGGCAAGGTGACCGACTCACTGCAACGCATGCGAGAGCTGTCGGTGCAGGCCGCCAACGCCACCAACTCCAGCAGCGACAAAGACTCACTGGACAAGGAGTTTGGTGAGCTGGCCAAGGAGATCCAGCGTGTGCTGGGTGGCACCAGCTTCAACGGCCAGCGGGTGCTGGGCGCCGATGCCAAGGCGTTTGTCTTCCAGGTGGGTGCCAACACCACCAGCAACGACACCATCGACATCACCACCACCGACCTGACGGCCGACGCCAACATCACCGCCGTGGCCGGCACCGACAACGCCGGCGCGGGCCGGTCGGTGATCGACAACACCGCCACGGCGCTGACGATCCAGGGCGTGATCGACAAGATCGACGTGGCCATCAGCACCGTCAACGACAAGCGGGCCGTGCTGGGCGCGTCGCAATCGCGCTTTGACTCGGTGATCACCAACCTGCAGATCGGGGTGGAGAACCAGACCGCCGCCCGCAGCCGCATCATGGACACCGACTTTGCCGCCGAAACGGCCAGCCTGAGCCGGGCGCAAATCCTGCAACAGGCTGGCAACGCGATGGTCGCGCAGGCCAACCAGTTGCCGCAGCAGGTCCTGACATTGCTTCGATGACGCCTCATCGGCCTTGACCGCGCAACGGACGATGGGTGGGCAGGCCCGCGCCCCACCGGCCGCCCCCTGACCGCACCGCTGCATGACAACGCGCCGGCCCAGCCCAGGGACCGGCGCGTTGTTTTGTTCACGCCGCGCCTGCCGCCGCAACGCCACCCGCCACCACACACCATCAAGCCACGGGTTGATCGGTCGATAAGCCCAACAGCAGCCTGCCAGTTGCGCCGTACCCCATGCCAAGCCATCCCGACCGAAGGAGCCGTCTTTGCCGCAGACCATCAACACCAACATCATCTCGTTGAACGCACAGCGCAGCCTCAACGGGTCGCAAGCCTCACTGGCCACCTCGATGCAACGCCTGTCGTCCGGTTTGCGCGTCAACTCAGCCAAAGACGATGCCGCCGGCA
>JANMKO010000230.1:0-4462 GCA_031372085.1 Betaproteobacteria bacterium | reverse complement strand
CGGCCCGCTGACCAGCAAGCTGCAACACATCCACGTCGGTGACACCATCATCGTCGGCAAAAAGCCCACCGGCACGCTGGTGATCGACTACCTGCTGCCCGGCAAACGGCTGTACATGATGAGCACCGGCACCGGCATGGCACCGTTTTTGAGCATCATCCGCGACCCGGCCACCTACGAGAAATTTGAGCAAGTGGTGCTGGTGCACGGCGTGCGCGAGGTGGCCGAGCTGGCCTACCACGATTACCTGAGCCAGGTGCTGCCCCAAGACGAGTTTCTGGGCGCGATGGTGAGCGCGCAACTGCGCTATTACCCCACCGTCACCCGAGAGGCTTTCAAAAACACCGGCCGCATTACCGACCTGATCGAATCGGGCAAACTCGCCGTCGATCTGGGCCTGCCGGCGCTCAACCCGGCCGAAGACCGGGTGATGATCTGCGGCAGCCCCGGCCTGCTGAAAGACCTGAAAACCATGCTGGAGGCGCGTGGTTTTAAAGAGGGCAATACATCGACGCCGGGTGATTTTGTGGTCGAGCGCGCCTTCGTCGAGCAGTGAGCGCCGCTGCGCCGGCCGGCCGGGCCCGGCCCGCCAAATCGCCGGCCGGGGTGGCAAAAAAGGCCGCACGCAAGGCCGGCGATGGTTTGCCGCCCGCAGGCAAATCCGGCGATGGTTTGCCGCCCGCAGGCAAACCCAACGTGCGTGATCTGGCCGCCCAGGCCACGCGTGAGGCCATACTGGCGGCCGCCACCCAGGTATTTGCCGAGCACGGTTTTGCCGGCGGCCGCATCGAGCAGATATCCAGCGCCGCGCAGTCGCATGACCGCATGATTTATTACTACTTTGGCAGCAAAGAGGGGCTGTTCATCGCGGTGATTGAAGACACCTACCGGCGCTTCAACGAGGCCGAGCAGGCGCTGGCGCTCAACATTACCCAGCCGCAGCAGGCGCTGACCGATGTGATCCGGTTTGTCTGGCTTTATTACCAGCAAAACCCCGAGTTCATCACGCTGCTGAACACCGAAAACCTGCTGCGTGGCCAGCACATTGCCAAAAGCACCCATGCCCGGGCTTATTCATCGCCGGTGATCAACATCACCGACCGCGTGCTCAAAAGCGGCGCCGCCCTGGGTGTTTTCAGGCCCAACCTGTGCGCCCGCGACATTTATTTGATGATCGCGTCAATGGCCTATTTCTACCTGAGCAACCGCTACACCCTGTCGTCATTTTTGGGTGAGAACCTGCAAGCCCCGGCCGCGCTGGCGCACTGGGAGGGGTTTGTGGTCGATGCCGTGCAGCGCACGGTGGCGCAGGCCGCAGCGCCCGTACCGCCCCTATCGCCCGTATCGCCGGTATCGCCGGTATCGCCGATATCACCCGTAGCGCCTGTCGCCTGACCGCCCGCCGGGCCCGCCAGGTTCGGCAGCCGTCACTTGCCGCTGCCGACAGTGATCTTCTTGCCTGCGGGCAACGGGACAAAAGGCTCGGGGTCCGTGCCCTCGGGCGTGGCCACCCGGTGCGCATAGCCACGCGGCAGCGTGGGCGATATCTCGAACTGCTCGTTCAACAACTCTTTGTAGCTGTCGTAAAACCCCAGTTGACTGAGCACGCTGGCGTCCATGTCACTGAACAGAAAGCCCGACCGCACGGCGCCGCTGGAGATTACCGCCGCGCAAGGCGGCAGGGCCTCGACATAACAGTATGCCGCCACCCGGACACCAAACAACGGCGCTGAGCGCGGCGTTTTTTTATCCTTGTAAACCGTCTCGGTGGAATTCTCAAAGTCAGCGCAAGTGCAAGCCCGCTGGTATTTGCCGCTGGCCAGCAGCTTTTTCATCATGCCGTCAATCCACTGCCCGCGAGCGGCCCACCAGGCGCGGCGTTCGGCTGAATTTATTTTGGGCCCGTCATGGTTGCCGTCAGGGTCAACATTAAAAGTGCAGTCGAGATACGGTGTGCCGTTCTTGAAGCAGTTTGGGATGTCCAGCAACAGCGGCCCGATCGTGTCGGCCATTGCCACGGTCAGGGGTTTGCCGGTTTCGGGGTGGTACTGCCAATGGTATGAAGCCAGGCCCAGGCACAAGGTGGTGAGTGAAAAGCCACGGGCCGTGAATTGCGCCAACAATTTGTCGGAGACCGTCAACAAGCCGTGGCATTTGTTTGCAAAGCCGAGGTCGCCGTCCGGGTTGAGCACTGCCAGCCCGATCTCTCGAAAATCTTGCGCGGTCACGCTGACCTTGATCGCGTCTGGCCAATCGGCGCCGGTTCTTGGCGCTGCTGGCTGTGCCATCGCGGCGGTCGCGGCGCAGCCGACCAGCGCCAGGATCACCACCGAGTTCCAGCGCCCGTATTGACCCGCAATTGCATTGAATGTCATGCCCGTCTCCTGTGTAAAACCATTGTTATCAAAATAACCCACCTGCCGGGTTATTGGCCGATCTCCCGGTCGATATCGGCCATCAGCGGATGCTGGAGTTTGCGCGCCGCCAGGTCAACAAAATCAGCGCGAATGGATTGGCGCCACCGGGCGGCGGCCGCCGCATCCGCCGGCATGCCACCCAGGTAGATTTGCCGGGCGCGCACCGCGTCACCTGAATACATCAGCGCATGCGCGTGGTTGAGCCGGGCAAAGCGCAGGGTCGGGTCAAGCGCCAGCGCCTGCTCACCGGCCCACAGCGCACGCGGCACGTTGCGCGCAAACAGCGCCGTCCAGCACAGCTCACCCAGCGCCCGCGCCACCCGGGTGTTCTTCGCTTGCTGCACGGGCTGGCCGTCCGGCCCGGCCGCGTCACGGAGGCTGTCCTGGCTGTCCACCGCCAGGCTGGTGGCAAACAGCTGCTGCTCCACGGTCTCCAGCGCCTCTTGGGCCAGGTCGATCTTCAACAACACTGTGCCGGCGCGCCGGTAGGCGTCTTCCAGCTCACGCTGCCACACCGCGCCGGGTGACGTGGCGGCCACCTGCTCACGCAGGGCCAGCGCACTGCGGAACGCCGACACCGCCGCTTTGGCCTGGCCGGTGCGGGCCAGCAGCGTGCCGCGCAGCTCCAGCGTGGCGGCCACATCACGCTGCCACTCGGGCCGTTTGTGGCCCTGCGCCAGCAGCGCCTGGCCCAGCGTGATCGCCTGGGCCAGCGACGCCAGCGCGGCGGTCGGCTGGCCCAGATCGTCCTGCAACAGCCCGCGCTTGGCGTGGCTGGTGGCCAGATCGTGCTGCCAGGTGGCGTTGGCGGGGTCACTGGTGGCCAGCGACTGGGTGATCGCCAGGTCTTTGTCGATCCAGACCAGCGCATCGGCAGACTTGCCGGCCGCCTTCAACGCATCGGCGTTGAGCTGGTAGGCGGTGGCGAGCTCACGGCGCCACGCCGGATTGCCGGACAAATCCGCCACCTGGCCGGGGCCGGGCTGGCCGAGCGCGACGATGGCTTGCTGGCTGGTTTGCAGGGCGGCGTCGGGCTGGCGCTGGGCCAGAAGAAGCTGGGCCTGCCGGTTCAAGGCCACCGCCAGCAGCCGCCGTGCGCTGGCAGCTGCGTCATGGGCTGCGTTGGGGGCTGCGCTGGCGGCTGCGTTGGCGGCAGCTTGGGGCGATGACCCCGCCGCTTCGACATCGGCCGTGCGTTGCCGGATCAGCCGGGCAAAGTGCGCGCCGGCTTGCTCAAACTGGCCCGATTCGACGGCCATGTCGCCGCTGTCTTGCAGCGCCGACGCGAGGCGCTCTCGCACCTCGGACGCGGTGGGCGCGGTGGGCGCGGCGGGCGCGTTGGGCGCGGTGGGTGCGCGGGCGGGCGGCCCTGCGGCCAGCCTCTCGGCCAACGCCAGGCTGGTCTGCAATTCACGCGCGGCCCGCTCGCCGCGGCCCTGCTGGGCGGCGGCAAGCCCCAGCCACTGGTGCAGCCGGCTGCGCGCCAGCTGCCACTGGCCGTCGGCCAGCCGAGCGCTGCGCCCGGCGCTGGCATCGGCCAGGGCCAGGCCGGCCTCGGCCGCTGTCAGCGCGGCGGCCGCGTCCTCTTCCGCCAGAAACCGTGCCGACACGTCGATGAGCCCAGCCACACGCGCCAGATCGCCCTGGGCGCCCTGCGCGCCCAGGGCGCCAGGGTCTATCGCTCCGCCGGATTCCCCGGACACCCCGGACACCCCGGACGCCCCTGACGCCCAGGACACCCCGGACGCCCCGGACGCTGCCGGCGCCGCCAGGCCGGCGATCACGCCCTGGCGCCGGGCCACGCCCCGGGCCCGCTCGGCCATGGCCACCACCCGGGCGTTGGCATTGCTGATCGCCTGGTCCAGCACCCGCTGGGCCCGGGCGCGTTGCAGCTCGGCGGCGACGCCGAACCAGCCCGCCAGCGCGGCCAGCAGCAGCGCGGCCAGCAACCCGGCCAGCGTGCGCCGCACCACACGCCGGCTTTGCACCGCCTCGCGCCGCACGGCCAGCGCCTCACGCTGCTGGGCTATTTCTTGCTGCGCAAG